>JBAYOJ010000001.1:0-54070 GCA_041678385.1 Burkholderiaceae bacterium
GCCGGAAGGCTCTGGGCCACGCTGTCGGCCATCGGCAGCAGCGCCAGAAAGGCGACGATGAGCGCCCAATAGGTCAACCTGCCCACGGCGAGGTTCATGGCTGGTGCTCATGTTGACGGGCGGCCTGCAGGTGCCCGTAAAAAGCCTGCTCGGTGGCTGCCTCGGCCTGTTCCCGGGGGCCCTCGATCTGATGCAGGACACAAATATGCTGTGCTGTCAGGCCCAGCAGCAGCTCCGTGTCATCGACCCTGATCAGGCAGAGCTGGTTGCGCGGCCCCAGGCGCCGGGTTTCCAAGGTGCTGATGCGGGCGTTGCGCTTCAGTGGTGTCAGGTAGCCGCTGCGGTGGGCCAGCCAGGCCAGTGCCAGCAGCAGGCCCACCACTGCAAGCAGGGCGAGCGCTACGCGCAGCAGGGCCAGGTCGTCCATGGTTCAGCGGCGCTGGTTGATGCGGGCCAGGCGATCGGACGGGGTGATGATGTCGGTGATGCGCACGCCGTACTGATCGCCCACGACCACGACTTCACCTTGCGCGATCAGGTAGCCATTGATGTAAATGTCCATGGGTTCGCCCGCCTGGCCGTCGAGTTCGACCACCGAGCCCTGGCCGAGTTGGAGGATGTTCTTCAGGGTGAGCTGGGTGCGGCCCAGTTCGACCGAGAGCTCCACCGGTATGTCCAGGATGCGATCGAGGCTGTTGCCGGATGCCTGGGCCTCACCCTGGATGGGCTGGAAGATTCTTTCAGCCGCCGCGCTGGCCGTGCGTGCGGCGCTCTGTGCAGCCGCCGCCGTCGCGCCGCTTGCCCTGGCCGTTTCGTCAGTGCCGGCCGTTTCGCCTGTACCCGCCGTTTCGTCGACGTTGGTCTGGGTGGTGCCGGCCGGGCCGGCCGCCGTCTGTGCGGCCTGCTCTGCCAGTGCGGCAGCCCAGATGTCGTCATCGACTGCGGTGTCAGTGCCGGGGGCCGGATCGGTCTCGTTCGGGGGCGTGGTATCGCTCATGTCGGCTTCTCGGAAGAAAGGGTGTCATGTTCGCTCGACGGCAGGAGCAGATCCTTGATCCGCAGGGCAAGGTGGCCGTTCAGGGAACCATAGTGACAATCGAAGATGGGGACGTCATGGACGCGCGCCGTGACCGTATCCTGCAGTTCGATGGGCAGCACATCGCCGACCGAAAGCGCGAGCACTTCGGCGACGGTGGCCTGGATGCGCGAGAACTCGGCATTCAGGCAAACGGTGGCGCTGGTGATCTCATGGCCCAGCTGCTCGTGCCAGCGCTGATCGATGGCATTGCCGGTATCCTGCAGCAAGGGCCGGATCAGGATGTCACGCAGGGGTTCTATCATCGAGTAGGGCAGGCATATGTTGAGCTTGCCGCCCGTGGAGCCCAGTTCGATATTGAAGCTGGATACTACGACGATGTCATTGCTGGTGCTGATGCTGGCGAACTTGGTGTGCATTTCTGAGCGGATGTATTCGAATTCGAGCGGGTGGGCCGGCTCCCAGGCCTTGCCGTAGCACTCGAGCGTCTGGTTCAGCAGCCTGTGGATGATGCGCTGTTCGGTGTTGGTGAATTCGCGCCCCTCGATCCGGATGCCGAAGCGGCCGTTGCCCCCGAACAGGTTGTCGACCACCAGAAACACCAGGTTCGGGTCGAACACGAACAGCGCAGCCCCGCGCAAGGGGCGCAAGGCCACCATGTTCAGATTGCTCGGTACGGGCAGGTTGCGTTCGAATTCACCGTATTTCTGGATGCGCAGGGGATTGACCGTGATATCGGCGTTGCGACGCATGAACCCAAAGAACATGGTGCGCAGGTAGCGCGCAAATCGCTCGTTGATGTGTTCCAGCGTCTGCATCCGATGCCGAACGACCCGATCGGGTGAGCTCAGGTCGTAGGTTCGGACGCTTTCGGAGGGGATCCCGTCGTGCTGGGTGTTTTCGGCCTGCTCGCCGGTGACCCCGGCGAGCAGGGCATCGACCTCTTGTTGGGACAGCATGCTGTGATATGACATTTATTGCACCACAAACGCAGTGAACAGCACCTCTGCTATGTCCAGGTTTCGAGTTGGGTCGGACAGCGGGCGGCTGAGCTCCTGGCGAAGTTCTTCAGCCAGCTTGCGATGGCCTTTTGCGCGCCGCAGCGCGTCGGGATCCTGGCGCGACAGAATTGAAATGGTGCGGTCCCGGATCTCTGGCATGTAGTCCTGCAGGGTCTCTTTCGAATCGGTGTCTGCAAGCCTCAGGCTGATGCGTGCGTGCAGCATGCGGTTGCGTGTTTCTCCGTAGAGTGTCACGGTAAAGGGTTCGAGGCTGGCAAACAGCGGTTTGATGGCGGGTTGGGTTTCGGTGGCTTCAGGAGCCGGCTCTTCGCTCAGGGGCATGACCTGCCGGATGCTGGCCCACGGATCGTCGCTGACCAGATAGGCGGTGCCCGTCGATATGCCGATGGCCAGCACGGCCAGCGCCAGAAATTTCAGCAGCCGGGAAATCAGCTTAGACATAGGTATCCACCAGCGCGTCAGGGCGCCTCAGCCGGCTTCTTTCCACTGCAGCGAGTGCGTCGCCCGAGCCGCTGGCTGCCGTGCCTGCTGGTGCCGCGAAGCGCCCCGGGCGTGAGCCATCGGACCCGGCGTCTTCGTGCCCGTGCCCTGCGGGGTGATCGTGGACGTTGGTCTGGCCCAGCGACACGCCGGCCTCTGCCAATTGCGCCTGCAACTGGGGCAACGCGGCTTCGAGTGCCTGGCGTACGGGGGCGTGCGCAGTGAAGAAGACGGCCTGGGCCGTGCCGTCGTGCAGATCGAGCTGGATGTGAATCGGGCCCAGCTCGGCCGGGTGCACCTGCAATTGTATGTGGTGGCTGCCGTCGGGTGCCTGGCTGATGAACTGCACTACGCTCTGGCTCAGGCTGGCCGGCCACGCCGGCGAATTGACCGGTACTGGCAATGCAGGCGCGCTGTCGGGCCTCGGGGTGCCAGGCGCCATGTTGCCAAATGGGATGCCTGCTGTGGTGATGATTTCGGACGGGTCAGGTGCCGCACGGGTCAGTGTGTTGCTGGCTGGCAGAGGGGATGTGGTGCGGTCGTCGGCCGCGGCGGCGGCCGACATGGCATGGGTTGAATCAAACGCCGGCGCGTGGCGCGTGCGGGCAGGATGACCGGCCTCTGGCCGGGCCAGGTGACCCGCCTCTGAACGCGGCCCGCGGCCTGCTTGTGGCGCATGCGCCGAGGGCGGCGCGGTGCGGCCTTCTGCCGTAGTCCATTGTCGAAGCCCGGCGTCGAACTGCGGCCCTGGTCGGCGTGCAGGCGGTGCGGCCTTGTGTGCGGCCGCTTCGGGTATGGCATTCGGTTGGCGCGGTGCGGCGATTGCGGCTGCCGTGGCGATGCCGGGTGTCGCCATGGGGTGGCTGGCTGATGCAAACGGTGCGTGCGCCGCAGCGCTGCGCTGCGCTGCCGGGCGTGAATGCGAGGGGGAAGCCGCAACGGCCTGCTGCAGCGCTTCAACGGCGGGCCGCGATGATGCTGGAGCGGATCTTGTTTCGGCCAGGGTTGCATCGGGGGGCGGGGCTACCCGTTCGGCTGGCCGTGCGGGCGTGCCGGCCACTGGCGATGCCAGTGACGCTGCCGGGGTGGTGGCCGTCATATTGGCGTGACCTGGCGCCATGTGTCTGGCCGTTGCCACAGGTGTGCCCGATGTGGCCGCGCCCAAGGGTACGGCACCTGTCGCTGCCAGCCGTGCGGTTGGGCCTGCAGGTTGCAGCGTGCCGCGCGCATGGCGTGCAGGGTGGTCTGCCACGCTGCGGGCGCCGGACCGTGTGCCTGAGCCTGGCCAGGCTGGTGCCCCGGCTCGCAGCGACTGGGCGTCTGCCGCAGATACGGTTGCCCCGGGCGTGCCTGCATCGTGCGCAAGCGCGCCCGGTGTCGGTGTGGGTTGGGGCGGCTGGTGCAACAAGACGGCCTGCCAGGGCGTATCAATGGGCGCCTGGCTGTCTTCGGGCCTGACCGGCCGATGGGCATGTACGCGTGGCGTATCCTGCGCGGGGCGTTCCGCCCGCTGCGTGCTGCCAGCGTTCTGCCGAATAGGCTGTCGAATGGCGGATTGCTCCTGGCCCAGCATGGCGACGAACCGATCGGGCGCCACGAGGCGATCACGTGTGCTTGCGCGCCCGGCCGGCCGGGGCGTCAGCGCGGGCTCGTGCGGACTGTTGGCGGTCGGATCCAATGGGCTTGGCATCAGCGTTCCTGGGCTTTGGCTTGCAGCAATCGGGCTGCGATCTCGTCGTGCTCTCGTTGTTCGCGTCGCTGCAGCTGTTCGGCTTCCTGTTGCGTCTGGCGTTGCTGCAGGGTTTCATAGGCGTGCAGTTGACGCCGCTCGGCCGTCCAGTTCTGGCGCTGGCGGGCAACCTGGCCATCGAGTTGTGCAACGGCCTTATTCTGCTGTGAAATGGCGCCCTCCAATGTGGCGATGAAACGGTGGAAATTGGCATACTTTGCCGCACTCAGCCCGTGCCCCGCATCGGCCTGAAAGCGCTCGCGGTAGTCCTGGTGATATGCGTTGAGCTGGTTCAGCTGCGCCTCGGCCTGGGTGCGGCGGGCGTTCAGCGCCGACAGGCGTTCACCGGCCTGGTCGCAGTCTTCCTGCTTGAGCCTGAGCAGGGTGTCCAGTTGCGTTTTTTCCATTGGATCCTCACGGTGATGATTTCAGGCCCAGCGCGGCATCGAGATCGGCCAGGGCCTGCGGATAGCCCACCCGCGTTTCGAAATCCTGCTGCAGATACGCCTGCAGCGCGGGATGGCGCGCAATGGCGTGGTCGGCCTGGGCATCCTGGCCGGCGACGTACGCACCCACCGTGATCAGGTCGCGATTGCGCTGGTACAACGTATCGAGCTGCTTGAATGCCTGTGATTTCTGCAGTTGCGCCTTGGGCACGATGGCCGGCATCACGCGCGAAATGGACGCACCGGTGTCAATGGCAGGATAGTGGCCCGCGTCGGCCAGGGTGCGCGCAAGAACGATGTGCCCGTCGAGGATGGCGCGTGCCGCGTCGGCAATGGGGTCTTGTTGATCGTCGCCTTCGGTCAGCACGGTGTAGAACGCCGTGATGGATCCGTGGATGTCGCCATCGCGCGCGCAGCCGTTGCCCGCGCGTTCGACCAGTGCCGGCAGTTTTGCAAAGACCGAGGGGGGATAGCCCTTGGTTGCAGGGGGCTCGCCGATGGCCAGTGCGATTTCACGCTGGGCCATGGCGTAGCGGGTGAGGGAGTCCATCAGCAACAGCACATGCTGGCCGTGCGCACGGAAATGCTCGGCCAGCCGTGTCGCGTAGGCGGCCCCTTGCAGGCGCAGCAATGGCGAGGCATCGGCCGGAGCGGCGACCACCACCGAACGCGCCAGACCGTCTGCACCGAGGTTCTGTTCGATGAATTCCTTGACCTCGCGCCCACGCTCGCCTATCAGGCCGACCACGATCACGTCGGCCACGGTATAGCGCGCCATCATGCTGAGCAGCACGCTCTTGCCGACGCCCGAGCCGGCAAACAGCCCCATGCGCTGCCCGCGCCCGACGGTCAGCAGGCCATTGATGGCCCGTACACCGACATCCAGGACCGAGCGAATGGGCGCGCGTTCGAGCGGATTGATTGGCTGCGTGTTCAGGCTGACCTGCTCCAGGCCCGGCGGTAGTGCATGGCCGTCGAGAGGGCTGCCCGCGCCATCGAGGATGCGCCCCAGCAAGGCGTGCCCCACAGGCACGCGGCGGGCCTGGGACAGGCCGTCAGACGTTTGCGTGCGAGCCGTACCCGACCAGTGGGGCAGGCCGGAGGCCTCGGGCACCTGGGCCAGCACGGCGGCACCGGGGCGCAGCCCGCTCATGTCGTTTTGCGGCATCAGGTAGAGTGTTTCGCCACGAAAGCCGACCACTTCTGCATCCCCCCAGGTACCCGGCGGCCCCTCGAGGGCGATCCGACAAGCGGCACCCACCGGCAAACCGAGCCCGGTGGCCTCGATGATCAGGCCCGTGGCCCGCGTGATGCGGCCCACCCGGCGGATGCCATCCACCGTCTGGATCTGCTGCGTCAGGCCAGCCAGGCGCTGCCGCAGCAGTTCGGTGATGTCGGTATGTATGGGGTTCATGGCGATGGTGGCCCATGACGGCCAGACGGGTCGCGCGCTTCAACCGCCATCCAGTCGGCTGTTTCGATTCGGGTCACGCCCGGTTCTTCGGGCCCGGAGGGCCCGCGCACATTTTCCAGGTCCAGATGTTCGAGCATCGCCTGCCAGCGGGTCTGCAGGCTTGCATCGATGCTGCCGTGAGGGGTCTGCAGCAGCAGGCCGCCACGTGCCACGGACGGATCGTGGCGCAGGCGCACCGGATGGGCGAGAAGATCCAGTATGGCGTGCAGGGCATCGTGGTCGTCGGGGTGGATCACGATCTGCAGTTCCTGGCCCTCATGCAGGGCCTGTGCCTGAACCAGCCGCGTGGCCAGCGCCTGTATGTATTGAGCCCGGCTGGCAATTTCATGCTGCAGCACTTGCTCGGCAATGGCTACGGCCAGTTGCACCATGTCGTCTCCGATCGCGTGCTCGAGCTGCTGCAATGCCGCCTGTGCCGACGCGGTCAGTTGCGCCCATTGCGCCGCCTGCTGCTCGAGTGCCTCGCGGGCCTGTGCCTGGGCCTGCGCCAGACCCTTGGCCTCACCCGCTTGCAACCCTTTCTCGAAACCCGCGGCGTGCCCCTTGGCCTGTGCATCCTGCCAGCCTGCCGCATGGCCTGCCTGGCGCCCCTCTTCGAGACCGCTTGCATGCCCTTTGGCATAGCCTGCCGCGCGAGCGGCCTCGCGCAATTGCTCGAATTGTGTGCCGGAGGCGCTGGCGGGCGTTGGGCCGCCCGCTGCTTGCGCATCGCGGGCGTCGGACGCGCGCGCGGCCCGATTGACGCGCAGGCGCTGCATGGGCCAGGGCTGCCAGGGCAGGGTGTCAGACATAGTCGTCTTCCCGTGTCGACAGCGAGATCTGGCCGGCGTCGGCGAGTTTTCGGGCCGCCAGCAAGATGGCCTTCTGCTCGGTCTCGACTTGCGAGACACGAACCGGCCCCATGGTCTCGATTTCGTCCTCGAGCATTTCCGCCGCGCGGCTGGACATGTTGCGGAAAAATTTCTGCCGCAGCTCGGGCGAGGCATTTTTCAGCGAGACGGCCAGAAGCTGGCTGTCGGTTTCTTCCAGAATCCGGCGCACGGAGGCATCTTCTACATCGATGAGGTTTTCGAATGTGAACATTTCGTCGATGATGCGCTGGGTCAGATCGCCATCGGCTTCACGCAAGGCCGTGACCAGGGATTCTTCTTCGCTGGAATTGAGGAAATTGAGGATTTCCGCTGCAGTGCGCACGCCGCCCATGCGGGCGCGCTTGGCACCCTGGCCGGCGAGCACCCCGTTCAGCACGGCGGTCAGTTCCTGTAGCGCGACAGGCTGCACGCCGCCAAAGGTGGCAATGCGCAGCATGACATCCTGGCGGATGCGTGCGTTGAGCAGCGTGAGCACCGCCGCGGCGCGATCGCGCTCGAGGTGTACCAGTATGGTGGCGATGATCTGCGGATGCTCGTTGCCGATCAGTTCGGCCACATTGGAGGGCTCGAGCCAGTTCAGCGCGTCGATCCCCGAACTGCTGCCCTGTGCGTTATCGAGAATATCATCGAGAATGGCGGCGGCCCGGTCCTGCCCCAGCGCCTTGACCAGCACCGAACGGATGTAGTCTCCGGATCCGAGCGTGACCGCCGTGAGCTGCTCGACTTCTTCACGAAAACGCTCGAGCACATGATCGACTTCGGCGCGCGACACTTGCTGCAGGCGGGCCATGGCCGCGCTGATCTGCTGCACTTCGGCCGCGCCCATGTATTTGAAGACTTCGGCGGCCGCATCCTCACCCACTGACATCATGAGGATGGCGCAGCGGGCCAGGCTGTCTTCATTGTCGGTCGGTTTCGGCATTCATCCAGCTCCTCATGACCATGGCCACCGCCTGTGGATCCTGCTCGGCGAGCTCGCTGACGGTCTTGAGATTGTCGGTATGGCGGCTGGCCTGGGCGATGCGCTGGCTGTCATCCTGGGGGCGCGCCGGCTGACGCGGCACCGCCGCTTGTGCCCGGGGCTGGCTCAGGCTCTTGAGCAGTGTCTGGTACAGCGGGCGCAGCAGCGTACGCCAGGCGAACAGCAACGCCAGCAGCCACAGCGCTACTTTGCCGGCCTGCCAGCCGATGTGCTGATAGAACGGGTCGCGCCAGAGTGGGATGTGCTGTGCGCGTTCATCGAATGCGGTATTGACGACACTGACGGTATCGCCGCGAGAGGCCGAATAACCCATGGCCCGCTTGACCAGTGTGTCGATCGCCTGGATCTGCGCGGCGTCAGGCGGATACAGTTCACCCTGTTCATTGCGATAGTTGATGACGACCGCGACCGAAAGATTCTGCAGCAGGCCACTGGCCTGGCGGGTATGGATGATAGTGCGATCCAGTTCGTAATTGATCGTGGCGTCGCTCTGCTCGTCGGTGGGCGGCACGCCGTTGGCCTGCGCAGTGGCTTCTGCAGGCGCGGCGTCGGTAGGAGCCCCATCGATGCTCGCTGTGGCCGGGGCGGGGGGCTGATTGCTCAGCGCGCCCGGCACGCCCTGGATGGGCACGACACCGGTGCGCATCGAGCGTGCGGTCTGCTTGCTGCGCACCGCGGCGGTACCGGCCCGCTCGTTGGGCGCATAGCGTTCGGACGTCTGCTCGTGCTGGGTGAAATCGATCTGGGCATTGACTTCTGCACGTACATTGCCCGGGCCCACGATCGGGTTGAGCAGCGTCAGGATGCGTTGCAGCGTTCTCTGCTCGATACTGGTGCGTTGATCTTCCTGTGCCGCGCTCAGGCCTTCGTCACCCTGGGTGGTCGACAGGAGCTGGCCGTCCTGGTCGATGACCGAGACCGATTCGGTAACCAGCCGCGGGACGCTGGCGGCGACCAGGCGCTGCACCGCGCGCACCTGCGCCTTGCTGAGGCTGCGTGCTGCATACAGGTTGACCAGCACCGACGCGGTGGGCTGCTCTTGTTCGCGGATGAACAGCGACTGGCGTGGCAACGCCAGGTGAACCCGTGCCGACTGCACCGGGTGCAGGGCTTCGATGGATCGGGCCAGTTCGCCTTCCAGGGCGCGCTGATACTGGATCTGTTCAAGAAACTGGCTGGCCCCGAATTTGGGCTCATCGAGCAGTTCGAACCCCGTGTTGCCGCTGCGTGGCAGGCCTTGCTCGGCCATCTGCAGGCGCAGGGCGTAGACTTGATCGGCCGGCACCAGAATGGTGGTGCCCTGGTTTTCGAACTGGTAGGGAATCTTGCGCTGTTCGAGGATATTGACGATGGCGCCGCCGTCGTGTGGTTCCAGGCTGGTGTACAAAGGCCGGAAATCGGGGCTGTGCAGCCACATGGCCACCATCACGGCCAGGATGGCAGCAGCGGTGATCGCCGCCACCAGCAGCGTTCTGGGTTGCGTGGCGATCTGCTGGAACCAGGGGTTGTTGCGGATCTGGTCGGTGAAGGCAGTCATGGTTGTGCAGTCGTGGGCTGACAGCCATTATGGGCATGACGAAGTACCGTACAAAGGTGGAAAACCATCGCTTTTCCGTGCCTGTTCGCACGCTATCCGGCGCGTGGCGGCCACTATGATCGTGCTCATGGTCTGTGGGCGAAATGCCATTTACGGCGTGCTGTGCCGATCTAAGGCGTGGCGTGCCGATCATTTCGCTCCGGTCCGTCCAGATAGTGCAACAGCGGAACCATAATGGACATTCAAGCCGTAAATCAGGTCGAGCAGATGCTGGCGCATATGCGTTCGGCCATGCGGGCCGCCCAGGGCGCTGCAACAGATCCCGTCACGACCCTGGCCTCTGGCGCCATGGGCGAGGCCCAGGGTGGCTTTGCAGCGGCCCTGGCGCAATCGCTCGACAAGGTGTCGAAAGCTGAAAACAGTGCCTATGCCCAGGCCCGAGCCTTCGACCTGGGGGTGCCCGACGTCCACCTGAGCGATGTCATGATCGATCTGCAGAAGGCCAATCTGGCCTTCCAGGCGACCCTGCAGACCCGCAACCGGCTGGTCGAAGCCTATAAAGAGATCGCCAATCTGGCCATCTGAGCGCCCCGTCCAGCGCCGCGCCGGGTGATCGCAGCGGCATGCCATCGCAGCGCCAGACCACTGCAGCGGCATACATTGCGACGCCGAACCACCGCGGTGGCATGCCATCGCATGGGCATGTACCAGCGCAGCGCCAGACCATCGCGCAGAGGCGCATCATGCGCATTCGCCTGGAACAGGGCGTCGGCCTGTCCGGGTGATCTGCCGAGATGCCCGAGAACGGAATCATCGGGGCGGGCTGGCCGGGGGCTGACGCGGTGCCATGGGGTGTTCGAGCGCATACAGCCAGGCCAGCAGTTCGGCCACCGCCCGGTAGAGTTCGGGCGGGATATGGGCGTCGAGATCGACCTGCATGAGCAGGCTCACCAGTTCGGCTGATCGGTGGACGTACAGGCCGTGCTCGCGCGCCCGGGCGATGATGTGCTCGGCGATGGTGCCGTAGCCTTTGGCGATCACCTGTGGCGCGGTTTCAGCCGGGTCGTAGCGCAGGGCCACGGCCTGGGTACGGGTCGGCGGGGCGGGGTCGGGCGGGGTCATGACGGAACCGGGGCGCCGGGGGGGCCGGTTTCTTCGGCCTGTGCATGGATGTCGAGCTGCCGGACCTCGAGACCGATGCCCGACAGGGCATCATGCAGCCGATGCGCGTGCGTGCGCAGGTGTTCGGCCGAATCGGCGGCTTGCAGCTGCATCTGGATTTTTTTCTGCTGCAGCTGCAGACGCACATGGATGGCCCCCAGGCTGGGCAGCTCGATGTCGAGTGTCGTGGCCCAGGCACCTTGGGGATCACTGGCCTGCGCGCCGGCGGCCTGTTGCTGGATCAGCCAGCGCAAGGGGGCTTGTGGCCAGGCCTCGCCCTGCCAGATCAGCGTCTGTGTGGCGAGCACGTCGAGTTGCTGGCGTACGAGCACTTCGGTTTCGGGGTGAACGAGCCAGGTGGCCGGCCCCGAGGGTGGTGTGCGGGCGTGCGCAGCGCCCTCTTGTGCGTCGCCTGCGCCCGACCACCTGGCTTGCGGTTCGGTATCGGGGGGCTGGGCCTGGCCGGGCTGATTGAGCCACCTGGCCAGATGCGCTTCGTAGAACAGGCCGCTGTCGCGGATGGCCTGTTGCAATACCCCCGTGAAGAGCCCCGCCAGAAACCCCTGGAATGCCGGCGTGCCGGGAACGGGCGCGCCCTGTGGCAGTGGCTGGGCATCGTTGCCCGGCAAGTTGAGCAGGGTCGCGCGTTGCAGGGCGGGGCTGTCGGGATATTTTTCGAGCAGGGTGAGGATCAGACGTGCGGTGGCGCTGAATTGCGCGCCGCCAGATGGGGACTTGCTGTCGAACCCGGCACGTGCCTGGGCCGGTGTGCCAACGTCCTGCGCCCGACCGGAGCTGGCCGGGCGCTGCAGCCGGGCCTGATTCTGCTGGGCCACGCGCGCATCTTCGGCCGATTCTTCGGGCAGGTGCTCGGTCGGCGTGGCCAGGGCACCCAGATGCAGGCTTTGGTTGGCGGCCGTGACCACGCGGGGCTCCATGCGCCGTGCCACTTCGCCACGTTGCGACAGGGGATGCCCCAGCAGGGCATCGAGGCGCTGGATCAGAAGCGTACCGAGATTCGATGGGCCGGCCATGCGTAGGCGTCAGTGGGGCAGCACCTGCTGACTGGACCCATAACATTGCCGCAGGTTCTTTTCGCGCTGCCCCCGGCCCAGCAAATAGGCCAGGCGCTCGACTTCGGGGTTGAGCAGGGCGCGCAGGCGGGCATCGTGTTCGAGGGTTTGGCGAAGCAGGCGCCTGGTTTGCGGCCGGTTTGTGGTGTTCGTCGCAGGCAGGTCTTTCAGATGGTGGATGGCCTGGGCATAATGCCCGTAGACACCGAGCACGTCGGCCCACTGATCGCAGCGCGCCAGGCAGAGCATTTTGCCCGACAGCAGTGCGATATTCTGATATTGAAGCAGCACCTGGGTGCCCGCCGTGGTCGGTGGGGCTGCATCTGGCTGTGAAGATGGCATCATGTCGGCTCACCGGAGGGGGTTTCGAGCAGGGGTGCAAGCCCCTGGTAGTCTGGATCTATGGCACTGTGCCAGGCCTGCGCGATGGGGCCCAGAGCCTGCTCTGCCGTGTCGAGGTGTTCTGCGCTGTTGCGCAGGTTGGCCAGCATCAGGTGCCGGATGATGAGTTCGTAGCTGGCGTTCAACGAGCGGGCGACTTCACCGCCGCGCTCGGTATCCACGCTGGCCTTCAGGCCCGATTCGAGGATTTCGATGGCTCTGGACAAGGCCATGCCACGCGCCTGCGGTTCGTTGCGCTGCATGTGGTGGCGCGCCTGCCGGATGGCCCTCAGGGCCGCACGCAGCAGCAATGAGATCAGCCGCTGTGGAGACGCGCCAAGGACTTCGGTTTCAAGACCAATCTGCTGGTATGCACGGCTGCCGCTGCGTGCGGGCTGGTATGAAGGGTATGCAGGCATGGTTCTGGTTCTCTTTGTTTATGGATGTGCCCCGCCGATGTGACCCACGTTTGGCCTGAACCGGAGGGCAGGGGTCATTTGCCGGACGAATTGATCTGCCCGAGTGCTTCGAGCTGCTGGCTGAGATAGCTGCTGAGCGAATTCATTTCTGTCACCATGCGGTCCAGGGCCACGAACTGCTGCCGGTAGGTTTCCATGCGCTGGTCGATGCGCGCGGAGGCTTGCTGATATTGTGCCTGTATGGTAACGATCTGGCGATCGAGGCTGGTTGCCGAATTGCTGATCAGGCCGCCGTCATCGACAAATGCCCGTATGGCCCCATCGAGGCGTGCCGCAATGCCCCCGGATGCGGTGAACAGGTCCTGGATGGCGGCTTTGTTCTGGCTCACGGCCTGGCTGAGCTTTTTCTGGTCGACCAGCAGATCGCCCGAGGATGGGTCTGTCGTGATGCCCAGGGCCCCGAGGCTGAGTTCTGTGGCGCCCGGTGCGCTGTCGAGCGCCCTGCGCATCTGGGTCTGTACCGAGCGTGCCAGTACATCGCCAGCCAGTGGCTGGGCCTGCCCGGTTTTTGTGTCGTACGCGCTGAGTTGGCGTACGGTGCGCTGCAAGCCGTTGTAACCGTCGACGAAAGCCTGAATGGCCTTTTCGACACGCGCATTGTCTGCTGTGAGAGACAGCGTTTCGGCCGTTGCGTTGGGTTTGACCAGGGTGAGGGTGAGGCCGTCGATCACGTTCTCGAGCGTGTTTGACTGGCTGTGCAGGGTCACCCCATTGAATTCGACCTCGGCGTCCTGGGCAGCCTGCACGATGACACCGTCAGCGGGCTGTGCGGCGTCGAAATCGAGCAGGGCGGCCAGGGTGGCATTGCCTTCTGTCGAAATCTGGCTGATGGCGGCCTGGGTGCCGGTGTCGCGCGTGCCCAGCAGAAGCTGATACGGATCATCGCCGCCCGCGTTCAGTATGGTGGCCTGAATGCCGGTATCGGCCTGGGCGTTGATGGCGGCGGCCACGGATTCGAGCGTGGCAGGCTGGTCGGGATCCAGATCGATGTCGTGGGTGTCTCCGTTGGCGAGTGTGATGTGGATGCGCCCGCCCGTGCCCAGTTCGGTGCCGCGCTCGGCCACGCCCGGCAGCGCAACGCTCTGGTGGCTGGCCAGTTGCACGACGCGTACGGCGTGCTGGCCAGGCATTGCCTGCCCTGTGGCCTGGGCCTTGAAGGCGTCGGATGTGCTGCTGACCTGCACTGCGTTGAAGGTATCGATCTTGCCGATGTTCTGTGCGGCCTGCTGGAAGGCCACGAGTGCACTCTTGAGCTGCCCGTAGGCCGACAGGCGGCTCTGGGCCCGATCCGCCCGGTTCTGGATGAGATCGAGCGACTGGCGTTCGTTGGTGCGCAGGTTGTTGAGCAGATCATCCAGGGGCAGACCCGAGAGCCCCAGCGAGGAAATGGTAGCCATATGGACGCCTTTCAGAATTCAAGGGGGTATATCTATATATACGGCCATTCATTCTGATTCTTTAGGAAAAATTTCGAACGGCGAATTCGGCGGCAAAACCGGCGCAGATCCAGACTATGGATTTCAGGGCCTGGCGGCATACTGGCAGGATGAAAGCGTCCGTTGGTCCCGCCAGCAGTCCAGTGAGCCCTGCCCGTCGCTCAGCGCGGCGTGCCCGAGGTTCCACCGTCCAGCTTGCAGGGCAATCGGTCGAAGCGCTGGTCGAGCAGTACGCGCCCCTGGTACGCCGTCAGGCAGCACTGTTCTCGGCCCGGGTCCCGCCCAACATCGAATTCGGCGACCTGGTCCAGGCCGGGATGCTCGGCCTGCTGACTGCGGCCAGGCGCCATGCAGAGGCGCCTCAGCCGAATTTCGAGGCCTATATGCGGGTCTGCGTCCATGGCGCATTGATCGAAGTCCTGCGCGAGAGCGACTGGCTGCCGCGCCGTACGCGCGACAAGGCGCGCCAGGTCGAACAGGCGCTGGCGGAACAGCAGCGTCTGCTGGGCCGCGAACCCTCCGAAGCCGAGATTGCAGAGGCCATGGGGCTCGCGATCGACGAATACCACGAGCTTCTGGAGGCCGCCCAGGGTGTGCAGGTGGTCCTCTACGAAGATATCGAGCCCAGTCAGGAAACCTATGAGGCCGAAGACTCGATTCTCGAAGACACCGATCCTGGCCTGGGTCTGAACCCCGCTGATACGGTGCTGAGGATGCGCTTGCGTGACGCCTTGATCGAGGCCATCGGGGGCCTGCCGGAGCGGGAGCAGCTGCTGCTCTCGCTGCAGTTCGATCACGCCTTGAGCCAGAAGGAGATCGCAATCGTCATGGACCTGAGCGAAGGGCGCATTTCACAATTGCGCAATCAGGCCATCTTGCGCTTGCGTGCCTGGCTGTCGGCAAGGGGCTGGGATCCACACGAGCCGCCAGACAGCTACACAGGTTTGCTGTAGCCTGCCGAGGCTACGCGGCCCCGGGGCCGTATCCGTTGGCTGCCGTGGGGCTGTGGTCCTCCACCATCTGCAGGGTTTGTGTTGTTTGCGCCTGGCTTTCGAGCCATGTCTGGTTGTAGCGGTCGACCTGCTCTGGCGTCCATTGCTGCGTATCCGCATTTTCGAAGGCCAGTACGGTGTGCAGCAAACTGCCCAATGGGCCGCTGCGGGCCAGTACAGCCTGCACGATTTCTTCGGACAGGGCCAGCTTGCCGAGCAATTGCTCGAGGGGCTGTCCCAGCAGATCGCCCATCATGGACAGCAGCCCGGTGAGGAACGCTGAATCGGGGTAGTCGCCCTGGGTACCAGCCAGTTGCTCGCACATGCTGGCTCGCGTGAGCGCCTGGCTCATGAGCAGCTTGCTGGCGGGCCCATTGTTGGCCAGCAGCAGCGTGATGGCCATGTTGCGTACGCGCCGCAGGCCCAGCACCTGGACGGCCTGGAACACGGTCTTGATCTGGCCGTGGTAGTGAAAGACGGCTGAGTTCACATACCGCAGCAGCAGAAACGTGAGTTGGGCGTCTTGTGTGATGATGCGTTCGATCTTGCGCGTATGGGTGTTCTGCCGTTGCAGTTCGGCCACGAGATGCAGCAGCGCCATGTGATTGTTGCCGCGCACGCCTGCGTTTTCGCTGCGGGTCTGCGCCTGGGCATAGAAATATCCCTGAAAAAGCGAGAACCCCATGTCGCGCAGGCGTTTGAAGGTGTCGTAGTGTTCGACCTTTTCGGCCAGCAGGGTCAGGCCCCGGCCCTGGCAGGCCACGACCGCCTCGACGTTGAAGGGCTGCAGCATGTCGAATTTGACGATGTCGGCATACTCGAGCAATGACTCAGTCTGCTTGTTGAGCACGAAATCATCCAGCGCGATCCGGAACCCCAGTGAGCGGATATGCGCCAATGCTTCGAGAATTTCGCGATCACCCTGCACGGTTTCCAGCACCTCGACCACCAGTTGCCGTGGGTTTGGGGGCAGCAGTTCGGGGTTGAGCAGCCAGTGGCGCGGGGTGTTGAGGAATACCTGGCGTTTGCCCGACAGATTGTCGAGGCCGATTTCGTAGAAGGCCACGTGGCTGACACGTGCCGTGGCCGCCGCAGCTTCGTCCGGGGCAATGGACGCCGATGTGGCCGTTGCGCTGCTGCGGTACAACAGCTCGTCGGCGACATGAGTGAGTTCGCCATCGCAGATTGGTTGCATCGCGATGCAGTATTTCGGCACGGACAGGCCACCCCCCCGGTGTTGATGCAATGGATCGGTCAATGAACCAGTATATCCGTAGCCGGCCACGTCCAGCCATTCGGGTTTCGTCCGACCCGGGCCGCCGGCATCTGGCAGGATCCCGGGCATTCGAGCCGCCGTGCCAGTACGGCGTCGCGAGGCGGTGGCCGAAATCCGCTAATATGGCATGTTTAACGCCCCATGGCCGCTGGCATGCCTACCCCGTCATTCGAACCCATCATCGAATCCCTGCTGGATACCGACCTGTACAAATTCACGATGTGGCAGGCCATGCTGCATCGCCATCCGTCGGCGCAGGCTGAATACCGTTTCATCTGTCGCCAGCCGCCGGCTTTTCCACTGGCCGACCTGGCCACTGAGGTCAGGCAGCAGATCGACCACCTGTGCACATTGCGTTTCAGTGCGGATGAACTCGACTACCTGCGGGCACTACGCTACATCAAGTCCGACTTCGTCGATTTTCTGTCGCTGTTTCATTTCCAGCGGCACTTCATCCATGTCGATGCCGAGGGCGATGACCTGCACATCGTGGCGCAGGGCCCGCAAGTGCATGTCATGGGGTTCGAGATCTTTGTGCTGGCAATCGTCAACGAACTGTATTTCCGCCGCTTCCAGACGGCCGAAGTGTTTGCCGAAGGGCGCCGGCGCCTGGAGTCGAAAATCGCGCTTCTCGAAGCGTTTTCACGTGAGCCCGCGCGCCGGTTTCCGCTGCTGATCTCCGATTTTGGCCTGCGTCGGCGATTCTCACGGGCCTGGCACGCCGAAGTGCTGCAAACCCTGCGGGCCCGTGTGCCACAGTATGTCACCGGTACGTCGAATGTGGCGCTGGCCAGGGCACTCGACGTCGTACCGGTGGGCACCATGGCGCACGAATACCTGCAATCGTATCAGGCCTTCGGCAAGGTGCGTTTGCGCGATTTTCAACGGGCAGCCCTTGAAGATTGGGTGCAGGAATACCGCGGTGATCTGGGCATTGCCCTGACCGATGTCGTGGGCATGAAGGCGTTTCTGGCCGATTTCGATCTGTATTTCGCCAAGCTTTTCGACGGCCTGCGCCATGATTCGGGCGATCCCATCGAATGGGGCGAGCAGGCCATCGCCCACTACCATGCCCTGCGCATCGACCCGGCAAGCAAGCGCTTCGTCTTTTCCGATGGGCTGGATTTTCCGCGCGCGCTGGTGATCTATCGGCATTTCGCGGATCGCGTGCAGCCCGCGTTCGGCATCGGTACCCACCTGACCAACGATCTGGGCCCCGAGCCGCTGAATATCGTGATGAAGCTGTTTCGCTGCAATGGCATGCCCACGGCCAAGCTGCCCGACAGCCCGGGTAAAGAGCACTGTACGGACGAAACCTTCCTGGCGTACCTGCGCCAGGTCTTCGGGCGCGCCTGAATCTGGAACCCATGACATGACACATTCTTCAAGAAAGGTGCTGCGGTTCGATCAATGGATCGATCGCAGCTTTGACCGCATTCTGGGCGCAGCGCCCGGCGTTGCACTGGAAGTCGCCCCGATCGCGGACGGCGTGGCGTCCAACCGGGCGCGCCTGGCGTCGGCCACCATCTACCAGATTTCATCGGTGCGCGATGAAGTTCCGCCGGCCCTGCAGGTCACGGCCGAACTGCTCGGGCATTGTCCACAACTGCTGTGCGTCTCGACCACGGGCGCCGGCTATGACACCGTCGACGTGCAGGCCTGCAGCCGCGCAGGGGTGCTGGTCGTGAATCAGGCGGGGGCCAATGCCAACTCGGTGGCCGAGCACGCCCTGTGCCTGATCCTGGCCGTATCCCGGCGCATCGGTGAATGCGCCTGGCGCATGCGCCACGACACGGGCTACGCGCGCGAAGACCTGATGGGGCATGAACTGCTGGGCAAAACCCTGGGCATCGTCGGCCTGGGCAACATCGGCGGCCGTGCAGCCGGCATGGCCGCGGCGTTCGGCATGCGTGTTCTTGCGTACGACCCCTATCTGGATGCCGACGTGATTTCAGCGCGTGGCGCAGAGAAAGCCACGTGGGCGCAGCTGCTGGCGGCTTCTGATGTGATCTCGGTGCATTGCCCGCTCACGGCCGAGACCCGCAACATGTTCGATGCGGCAGCCTATGGTGCCATGAAACCCGGTGCGCTGTTCGTATCCACCGCCCGGGGCGGCATTCACGACGAAGATGCCTTGCATGCGGCGCTGGTGGCGGGCCATCTGGCGGGGGCCGGCCTGGATGTCTGGGCCGTCGAACCCCCCGAGCATGCGCACCCCCTGCTCGCCCTGCACAACGTCATCCCCACCTACCATATCGCAGGGGTCACCCACGAGGCGCGCCGCAATGTGGCGACCATGGCGGCCGAACAGATCGTGTCGATGCTGGCAGGCCAGCGCCCGCCCCGGATGATCAACCCCCAGGTCTGGCCGCGCGTGCTCGAGCGCCTGAATTCACCCGAGCCGCGCTGAGCCTGGGTCTGCACCGCTCGCATGCAGCAGCGTTCGTTCAGTCCAGGTCCAGCGGGGCCAGGTCAAAGGCCGGGTCCAGGCCCATGATCTCGATCTTCACCGTGGCGGGATCCACGCCGTTGCTGTCGTGGCTGACCGTGGCCAGGTTGGGAAAGGCGACCAGGATGGCAACCATGATGGCTTGCAGGATCACGAAACTGACCCCGGCACGGTAGATCTCGCCGGTCTTGATGCCGCGGATCCGCTGGCCCGTCACGCGATCGGTGTAGTCTTTGGCGGGGGTCACCGAACGCATGAAGAACAGTGCAAAGCCAAACGGCGGGGTCAGGTAGCTGGATTGCAGGTTGATGCCCAGGATCACGCCAAACCAGATCAGGTCGATCCCCAGCGCGCTGGCTGCAGGCGCAAGCAGGGGGATCAGGATGAAGGCGATCTCGAAAAAGTCTAGGAAGCAGCCCAGAAAGAACACGATCAGGTTGACCAGCACCAGAAAACCGATGGTGCCGCCGGGGGTGAGCAGCAGCAGGTCCTCGACCCACTTGTGGCCATCGACGCCATAGAAGGTGAGCGAAAAGACGCGCGAACCGATCAGGATGAACAGCACGAACGCCGACAGCCGGGCGGTGGAATCGATCGCCTGAGCGAGCACGCCAAAGTTGAGCCGCCGCTTGCTGATGGCCAGCAGCAAGGCCCCGGCTGCGCCCATGGCGCCCCCTTCGGTCGGGGTGGCCACCCCCAGGAAGATCGTGCCCAGCACCAGGAACACGAGTGCCAGCGGTGGCACCAGCACGATGATCACGGCCTGCGCAATGTTGGACAGAAGGCCGAACTTGAAGCGACGATCGAGCAGCGCTACCCCATAGCCGATGGCCACGCCCAGGGTGGCCCCGTAGATTTCGCGATCGGTGTCCAGCATGCCCGGGTTCAGCGCACCCAGGACGAGATAGAAGCCGTAGCTGCACAGAACGATGGCGCCGATCAGCACCAGCAGGGAGGTGACGGCAATGCGGCCATCGGCCTCGGTCAGGTGCCTGGCTTCGGGGGGCAGGGCCGGGGCCATCTTCGGATTGATCAGGCTGCGCACGAAAATGTACAGCGCGTACAGACCGGTGAGTGACAGCGCCGGGATGAGGGCGCCGCGGTACATGTCACCCACCGAGGCACCCAGCTGGTCGGCCAGCACGATCAGGATGATGGATGGCGGAATGATCTGCGCGAGCGTGCCCGAGGCCATGATGACCCCGGTGGCCAGGTTGCGGTTGTAGCCATAGCGCAGCATGATGGGCAGGGCGATCAGCCCCATCGAAATCACCGAGGCGGCCACGATGCCGGTGGTGGCGGCAAGCAGCGCGCCGACGAAGATCACGGCGTAGCCCAGCCCGCCGCGCACGGGGCCAAAGAGCTGGCCTATGGTGTCGATCAGATCCTCGGCCATGCCCGAACGCTCGAGGATGGCACCCATCAGCGTGAAAAACGGGATGGCGAGCAGCGTCTCGTTGGACATCACCGCCAGCACGCGGCCGGGCAGGGCGCCCAGGAAGTTGGTGGTGAACAGGCCGAGCTCAATGCCGGCCCAGGCGAAGAAAATGCCCACGGCCGATAGCGAAAAGGCCACCGGGTAACCCAGCAAGAGGAACACGATCAGGCTGGCAAACATGATCGGTGCCATGTTTTCGATCAGGAAGGCGGTCAGCATGGTGGCTTATCGGCTCTGAGGGGGGCGGCTTTCTTCGGCCAGGTCCATTTCCGGCCGATCGGGCGTGTCGGGATCCGCTTCCGAATCGTCGAGCTGGCCCGTGAGTACGGCCAGGCGCTTGATGATTTCGGAGATGGCCTGCACGAACAGCAGGGCAAAGCCCACGAGAATGAGCAGTTTGGCCGGCCACACCAGCAGGCCACCGGCATTGGCCGAGCCTTCGCGCTGGTGATAGGACTCGAGCGCAAAGGGGGCGCTTTCGATCACCATGAGCACCGTCAGCGGCAGCAGGAAGAACAGGTGGCCGAACAGGTCGATCAGGTCGCGCGTGCGCTTGCTGAGGCGGTTGGAGATCAGGTCGATACGCACGTGGCCGTTCTTGAGCAGCGTATAGGATGCGCACAGCATGAACACGGCACCGAACAGGTACCACTGGGCATCGAGCCAGGCGTTCGAGCTCACCGAGAACACTTTCCGTACTATGGCATTGACCGCACTGATCAGGACGGCCAGCAGCAGCAGCCACCCGCTGGTCTTGCCGATCCAGGTGTTGATGACATCGATGAGGTGGCTGATACGCAGTAGAAAGCCCATTCAGGCGGCTCCCGGTTGGATGTGGAGATAGCTGGCGGCACGGGCGCCAGCTATCCGGCTGCGGTCTGGCAGAGTGCGCTGCGCGCTCAGCCGGCCTGGCGCAGCTGACGGTTGATCACGCTGTCGTAGGCGTATTCGGACACCTGGTTCCAGAGTGCCGCGTCTTTCTGGAAGGCCTTCTGGCTGTCGTAGAGCTTCTTGAACTCGGGGTTGGTGTCTGCGAGCTCATCGTAGAGTTCCATCGTGGCCTTGTAGGCGGCATCGAGAACCTCGGGCGGGAAGGCGTGCAGCTTGACACCCGAGGCCACCAGCTTGCGCAGCACCGGCGGGTTGACGACGTCGTAGCGGGCGATGCTGTCGATATTGGCTTCGGCGGCACAGGACTTCAGGATGGCCTGATAATGCTTGGGGAGTTTGTCCCATTCGGCCGTGTTGATGAAGAAATGCTGCATCGAGGTGCCATCCCAGAAGCCCGGGTAGTAGTAGTGCGGCGCCACCTTGTAGAGGCCCAGTTTTTCGTCGTCGTAGGGGCCGTTGAATTCGGCGGCATCGATGGTGCCCCGTTCGAGGGCCGGATAGATATCGCCGGCCCCGATCTGCTGCGGCACCACACCGATCTTCACCAGGGCCTGGCCCCCCAGGCCCGAGAGACGGAACTTCAACCCCTTCAGGTCATCGAGCGACTTGATTTCATTGCGGAACCAGCCGCCCATCTGGGTGGTGGTGTTGCCGCCCGGCAGGGCCACGATATTGTATTTGCGGTAGAAATCTTCCAGCAGCTGCTTGCCTTCGCCGTGATAGGCCCAGGCGTTCTGCTGGCGGGTGTCCAGCATGAACGGCGCGTGCGTGCCAAAGGCAAAGGCAGGATCCTTGCCTGTGTAGTAATACGAGGCCGAGTGGCACATTTGCACCGTGTTGTTCGAGGCGGCATCGAAGGCCTGGCCGCCGGGCACGATTTCACCGGCGGCAAAGACCTGGATCTGGAACTTGTTATCGGTGGCCGCCGCGACCGCATCCGAAAGCACTTCGGCACAGCCATAGAGGATGTCGAGGTTCTTGGGGAAGCTGGAGGTGCAGCGCCAGCGGATGACTTCGCTGCCCTGCGCAAGGGCCGGTGTGCCGATGGCCGCCAGGCCACCGACGCTGGCTGCCGAGGCGACAGCCTTGTTTAGAAAGGAACGGCGGGTGGTCATGTGAGTCTCCTTGTGATGAGGGTGCAGCAGATGAATGGGCGCAGTGTCGCTTCACTGGCGTTTCAGGCTCCGGTCCAGGCCGCGCACCAGCGGCAGGACCTGGCCCAGGGTGGGGCAGGGCACGCCGGCTTCTGCGGCCAGCGCCTGGGCCTGCCCCAGAATGGCTTCGACCTCCAGAGCACGCCCGGCGAGCGCATCCTGCAGCATCGACGGGCGCATGCCCTTGACTGCCGGCGCGCCGCCCTCTGCACCGCCCCGGCGCAGCTGTTCGCGGGCTGCGGCGCGGTGGCCTTCGACGTGGCAGCCCTGGCTCGCCGCAATGGCAATGATTTCATCGATGAGTGCATCGGCCAGCGCCAGCAGTTCGGCATCTTCAGCCAGCCCGTCAACCGGCAGGCGGGTCAGGGCGCACAATGAATTGAGCGAGGCGTTGCGCAGCAGCTTGGCCCAGATCTCGGTGCGGATCTCTGTGCTGGCTTCAGCGTGCACGCCGCTTGCGCGCAGCATGGCCACGATACGAGCCAGGCGGTCGCTGTGTGAAGAATCGGATTCGCCCAGCACCCAGCGGTTGTTGCCCAGGTGGCGGACCACGCCCGGGGCGATCACCTCGTTGGCCGAATAGACCACGCAGCCGAGTGCCTGCTCGGGCGTCACCAGATCCCATAATTGCGCATCCGGATCCAGCAGCGGCAGGGCGGCTGGCCTGGCGGTGCCGTACTTCCACCACCACGGGACACCATTGGCGGCAAACACGGCGCAGCCGCCGTCGCGTATCAGGTGCCGGATGGCGCACGCCGCGTCCGGCTGGGCCATGACCTTCAGGGCCACGAACACCACATCCTGGGCGGGCAGTTCGAGCGGCTGATCCGTGAGACTGGCGGGCTGGACAGTGATGGATTCGCCGGGCGCTTCAAGGCGAATGCCCTGGTGGCGAATGGCTTCGAGCTGGCGGCCGCGCGCCACCACGCTCAGGTGGGCGCTATCGGCCTGACCGATGCGGGCTGCGAGATAGCTGCCGACGGCGCCGGCTCCGAAAATGCATGCTTTCATGTTGAATGGCCAATATCTGTGTACCGTAAGGCAAGCCAGGGATGAGAGGTGCTCTACACGGTGCCGTTCATGGCCTGGCGCAGCAGCAGGCGCATGTCTTCGTGGTTGGGCGTACGCGGATTGACCGGAATGTTGCCCGAGGTCATGGCTTCTTTGATGACTGCATCGAAATGCTGTTCGGCCACCCCGAAATCTGCCAGCGTCTGAGTCAGGCCGATGTCTTTCTTCAGGCCCTGCACGGCGGCCACCGCGCGTTCGGCTGCCGCGCGTTCGCTGATGCCGTGCGTGTCTTCGCCCAGCAGCCTGGCCACCCGGGCGTAGCCGGCCACGTTGGCCGGCACGTTGTACTGCATGACGGGTGTGAGCATGATGGCGTTGACCAGGCCATGCGAGATGTGAAAGCCATTGCCCAGCGGCAAGGCGAAGGCGTGCGCCAGGCCCAGCCGGATCCGGTTGAAGGCCAGCCCTGCCAGGGTGCTGCCCACCAGCATCTGGCTGCGGGCCTGCAGGTCATCGCCGCGCAGCACGGCATGGCGCAGGTGGGCGCCGATGAGTTCGATGGCTTTTTCGGCCTGGGCTGCTGCCAATGGGTGGCAGGCCTTGTTGACCAGCGATTCGATGGCGTGCGTCAGTGCATCCATGCCGGTTGCCGCCGTGACGGCCGGCGGCAGGCGCAAAGACAGTTCGGGGTCGAGCAGGGCCGTGTGCGCGCTGTTCTTTTCGCTGCCCACATTGACCTTGCGATTGTGCTCGGAATCGGACAGCACGGACCACACCGTGACTTCGCTGCCGGTGCCCGCGGTGGTGGGAATGGCGACCACGGGCGCCGCCCGGTTGGGGATCTGGTCGACCCCGAAGTAATCGCTGATGTCGCCCGGGTTGGCCAGCATGGTGCCGATGGCCTTGGCCACGTCCATCACGCTGCCGCCACCCAGGCCGATGACGCCGTCGCAGCCCTGGGTGCGGGCGAGTTCGGCGCCCGCGCGCACGGAACGGACGTCGGGATCGCTCTGGATGTCGGAAAAAATGCTGTGAGGGATCTGCGCCGCCGCCAGAATGCGGGTTGTGCGTTCGAGCAGCCCGGCCTGGATGATGCCCGGATCACAGGCCAGCAGGGCATGCTGGATGCCTGCGGCGCGCAGCACATCGGGCAGTTGCCCGATGGCGCCAACGCCAAAGTGGATTCGTGTCGGGTTGCGGTAGCTGAAGGGTGTCATGGCTGTGCTGCGGCGTGCAGGTGGGTGGATTCGGGACAGGGGCTCGTCGTGCACAGGATCATGGATGTATCGCGTAAACTGGTCGGGGCTTCTGGTGCGAATGAACCAGAAATCGTATTGGACACGGGGGCACAGGGAAATTGGTAGTTCAACCTATTTCATTTCCATGAACCCCTCCTCACTGAAAACGATAACATCCGCAGGCCCTGGATGTCACAGGGTCCGGATCATACCGCATATGCGACTCGACAAGTGGCTTTGGGCCGCCCGTTTCTTCAAGACCCGCAGCCTGGCAGTGCAGGCTGTCAGTGCCGGGCGGGTGCTGGTCAACCGGCAGGCGGCCAAGCCTGCGCGCTTGATATCGGTGGGCGACATCGTATCGGTGCACAAGCCCGGGCTGGACATCACGGTCCGGGTGAGGGGCCTGAGCCCGGTGCGCGGGCCTGCGGCCAGGGCCGCCGAACTGTATGCCGAAACCCCCGAGAGCGTGGCGGAGCGCGAGCGGCTGGCGGAGCAGAGGCGGCTCGCACCCGAGCCCGGTTGGGCATACGAAGCGGGCCGGCCGACCAAGCGCGACAGGCGCCAGATGGATCAATGGCGCGGGCGTTGAATGCGCGGACTGTCCGTTTGCTGCGGGCGTTGATGCCGCCTATGAACAGGTACCCCGTTCGGTGGACGGCCCCAGCCCTGTTCAGCAGGCGGCCCAGCCCTGTTCGGTGGGCGATTTCAACCCTGTGTGGTGGACAGCGTCAGGCCATATTCGGTGGGCGCGTGCAGTATCAGCTGCCGCAAGGCCTTGTCGATTTCGGATTCCACGCAGCGCAACGCCTGCGTCAGTGGGCGATTGGGTGACTTGGCGAGCATCAGGCGGGTGACGATGGCTGGCTCGACGATGCGGCGTGCGATCAGCCGGCCGGCCAGCACGTCTTCCTGCACGGCGGGGTAGGCAAGAATCGTGTGCGCCAGGCCCTGAATCGTCATCTCGCGCATCAGGCTGAAGTTGTCCATCTCGAACGCCAGGTTCAGCGTGTAGCCCTGTTGCAGCATGGCGGACTCCATGGTCCGGCGCAGGCCATGGTTTTCGGTGGGCAGGACGACGGGCAAGTGCTGCACGGCAGCCAGTGCGATGACATCCGACGGCTCTTCAGGGGCCCCATGCAGGGCGGGCGATGAAACGAGAAACAGCTGCATGTCGGCCAGGGGACGCACCAGCACGTTGCTGGAGCGGCGCGCATCGTGCAGAACGGCCAGGTCCAGCCGGGCGCTTGTGAGCCATTCGTGAACATAGCCGCTGTATCCGGACACGATGTTCAGGCGCAGCCCGGGGTGTTGTGCGTGCAGGGCCTGGATGACCTGCAGCCCGAGCAACTTGCATACGGTGGGCGTCAGGCCCAGGGTGACCTGGTCTTCGAGATTGCCGCGCCTGTCGCGCAGGCGCTCGAGCATGGTGTCCATCTGTTGCGTCATTGGCCAGAGCTGTTCGAGGAAACGCTCGCCTTCCGGTGTCAGGGCAACACCGCGACCATGGCGATACAGCAGGGGCGCGCCGTATTCTTCTTCGAGCCGCTTCAACTGGCGGCTGAGGGCCGGCTGTGCAAGCCCGAGTACGGCGGCCGCCCTTGAAAGGCTGCCGAGCCGGGCGACCTGTGCGAGGTACTTGATGCGCCGCAGTTCCATGTGTTCGTGGGTTCAACGGATGCCGTCCAGCGGATTCCGTTCGACAGATTCTGCATATTGGATATACGGATTATGGCATTGATCGTGATGCAGGCCGCTTGCTAAATTCATAGGGACTTTCCGGCGTTCATTTCCGCTTTTCCTGGGTGGCCCATGCCGACTTCGTCCCACGCCCTGCTGTCCGTTCTGCGCGCCCACGGGGTAGACCGTGTCTTTCTCGTTCCAGGCGAAAGCTATCTCGGGATCCTGGATGCGCTGAACGAGTTCCCCGACATCGACATCGTGACGTGTCGCCACGAATCGGGGGCCGGTTTCATGGCGTGCGCAGATGGTCGCCTCACCCGCCGTGCGGGCGTGGCCGTCGTCAGCCGTGGGCCGGGGGCGTCCAACGCCACCATTGCCCTGCACACGGCCCAGCAGGATGCCATTCCGATGATTCTCATCATTGGCCAGGTACCCAGGTCGCATCTGCGCCAGGAGGCCTTCCAGGAGATCGATTATCAGCAGGCCTATGGCAGCATCGCCAAATGGGTGGTCGAGGTGACCGAGCCCGCGCAGCTGGCGGCTGCGGCATTCAAGGCGGTGCGTATCGCCACGACGGGCACGCCGGGCCCTGTCGTGCTCGTGGTCCCCGAAGACGTGCAACAGCAGGCCGTGGATGCCCCGGCCTGGCGTGCGATGCCGCCGGCGCGCACCGTCGCGGATCCCGAAACGCTGGATCAATTGCACCGGCTGCTCGACGGCGCTGCACGCCCACTCATCATTGCCGGCAATGCGCTGGATGCGCCCGGCGGGCGAGAGGCTCTGCTTGCGCTCGCAGAGCAGCGGCAGATTCCGGTCATGGTGTCATTTCGCCGCCAGGATCTGTTTCCGAACGATCACCCGCTTTATGCCGGTGATCTCGGCCTGGCCAATCCGCGCGAACAGATCGCGGCCCTCGAAGAGAGCGACCTGATTCTTGCGCTTGGGACCCGGTTGGGTGACATCACCACCCAGGGCTATACCTTTCCCGATTGTCCATGGCCCAGGCAGGCCCTGGTGCATTGCTATCCGGATACGCGCCAGATCGGCCTGCACTTCGCGGCACGGGTCGGCCTGGCCTGTGACCCGACGCTGCTGGCGCGGGCGCTGCGTGGGCCTGGCCCGTACCCGGCGTCCGACGCCAGGCAGGCATGGGTGCAGCGCTTGCGCGCCCTTCATGAGGGGCTGGCGCGATGGCCTGGGGCCCAGTCATCACACCTGATCTTCAGCGAGGTCGTGCAGGCCGTAAAACATCACGCGGCGCCCGATGCGATCATCGCGGTAGACGCCGGTACGTTTGCGGTTCCGGCCTATCAGAACTTCAGCTTCATGCCGCCGCAGCGCCTCATGGCGCCCATATCCGGCGCCATGGGTTACGGCGTTCCTGCGGCGATCGCCACGCAGCTGCGCCATCCTGGCCGCAAGGTGGTCTGCCTGGTGGGTGACGGCGGCTTCATGATGACGGGCAACGAGATGATTCATGCCATCGAACGACAATTGCCCATCGTGTTCATTCTGGCCAATAATGCACGTTATGGCTCGATACGGAAACACCAGGACACCGTCTACCCTGGCCGTCATCTGGGGACCAGCCTCTACAACCCATGCCTGCGCGATCTGGCGGCGAGTTTCGGGTTGCGCAGCGACCGTCTGATTCACAGCGCTCAGGTGGATGCGCTCATCGGCGACGCCATGGCAGACAAGGTGCCACGTTTCATTGAAGTCATGATCGAGACACCGCAATCCACCTGATTTGCCGGTCTCCTGCAAGGAGGATTCGTGAAGGCCCTGGAACATTTCATTCTCACGCTGGAACGCCTCTCCGATCTGGTGTCGACGCTGGTGATGCTGTTGATCATGGCCATCGTCGTGCTCGACGTGGCCTTGCGTTATGTGTTTCATACGCCGCTGATCTGGGCGTACGACGTGATCGGCCTGTACCTGATGGCGGCGGTCTTCTTCCTGTCCATATCGAGCACGTATGCCGCCAACAAGCATATTGCCCTCGATATCCTCGTGCAGCGTTTCAGTGAACGGGGCCGGCGCTGCATCGAGGTTTTCGTGTGCCTGATCAGCCTGCCCCTGTTCGGCATCATTGCAGTCGTGGGTATCGAACGTGCATGGGAAAACTGGGTCAATGGCGATGCCACCACGGGTCTGATCGCCTGGCCGACCTGGATCGCCTCGGCGCTGGTGCCGCTGGGGCTGGCACTGCTGTTGCTGCGCCTGGTCTTTCGGCTGATCGGGCAGATCGCCAGCCTCGCGACAGGGCGCAATCTGGTGGACAACATCCCCATCATCAGCACGCATGGAGACGTGTGAATCATGATGGCCATCACCATCATCGTCCTGCTCCTTGGCCTGATGGCAGTGGGCGTGCCCGTCGGCTTCGCGATGGCCGTCAGTGGCGCGGTCGGCCTGTATTGGGTGGGCAATTGGGACATGCTGCTCGGCGTCCTGCAGACCGTGCCGCTGTCGACGGTCAGCTCGTACGAGATGATCACCATTCCGATGTTCCTGCTGATGGCCGAACTGGTCCTCAAGAGCGGGATTGCCGATGATCTGTTCGATGCCGCTGCAGCCTGGGTCGGCGGGGTGCGTGGCGGCCTGGGCATGGCCACGGCCATGGCCGGAGCCGGTTTTGGTGCGATCTGCGGCACGAGCACGGCTGCGGCCGCGACGCTGTCGGCCACCAGCCTGCCGGCCATGCTCAGGCACGGCTACGAACCCAAGGTCGCCGCCGGGGTGGTGGGGATTTCAGGCACGCTCGCCATGCTGATCCCGCCCAGCGTCGTGCTGATCATCTATGGCCTGCTGGCCGAGGCCAACATCGGGCGCCTGCTCATCGCGGGTATCGTGCCGGGGTTGCTCATCAGCGTGACCATCATGCTCACGGTCTATGTCCTGGCGGTGCTGCGCCCGGACAGTGCCCCGGTGTCGCCGCGCCAGCCCCTGATGCAGCGGGTGCGCCTGCTCAAGGTGGTGGGCCCGATGATCGTGCTCATGATGGCGGTCACGGGGGTGATCTATACGGGCCTGGCGACACCGACCGAGGCCTCGGCACTGGGTGCGTTCGGAGCCCTGGTGATCGCTGCAGCCCGCCGCAGGCTGACGTTCGGCTCGCTTTTCGATGCCACCCGGCGTGCCGTCCAGGGCACCTGCATGATCGCGATGATCCTGATGGGGGCGAGCATCTTCGGCTATTTTTTCACGCTTACCATGGTGACCCAGGACCTGGTCGGCTGGGTCAGCTCGCTGCACGCCGAACCGTGGGTCGTGATGCTGCTGATCCTGCTGGTCTACATCATACTGGGTGCGTTCATGGACCAGTTGGCCATTCTGGTACTCACCGTGCCGGTGGTGCTGCCCGTGGCGGTCACGCTTGGATACGACCCCGTGTGGTTCGGCGTCATGGTGATCGTGACGGCTGAGGTGGGCCTGCTGACCCCGCCCATGGGCCTGAACTGCTTTGTGGTGGCGTTCTACGCACAGCGGCCGGTGACCGAGGTCTTTGCGGGTATCTGGCCGCATGTGTTCGCCCATTTCATCCCCCTGGGGCTGATGCTGGCGTTTCCACAAATCGTGCTGTGGCTGCCTTCCCTCATGAAATGACGATTGTGGATGATTTTTCTCGATGTACTTTTACCTTCATGGAGACAAGACATGAAAATCTTTCCTCGTAGCGTCCCGCGCAGCGTCCTGGGCCTTGCGGCGGCCGGCTTCTGTCTGTGGGGCGCGGGCGTACCCGCCCATGCCGCGGACACCACTGTGCTGCGCATGGCAGACAGCCTGCCCAATGGCAGTTTCATCTACAAACTGGTCGCCAAGCCGTTCATGGACGAGGTCGAAAAGCGCACCGACGGCAAGGTGACCTTCAAGTATTTCCCCAGCCAGCAGCTGGGCAAGGCCAAGGACATGCTCAAGCTGACCCAGACCGGCATGGCGGATATCGGTTATGTCGGTCCGGGCTACATCCAGGACAAAATGCCACTGTCGCAGGTCTTCGAATTGCCCGGGGCTTTTTCCGATGACTCGTGTCAGGGCTTTACCGCGTTCTGGGACATGACCCATGATGGCGGCTACCTGCAGGTGAACGAATGGGACCCGAATGGTGTCATCCCGATCCTGTCATTGATTACCCGCCACCATATCTATATTTCGAACAGCAAGCCCATCAACACGCTGGACGATCTCAAGGGGCTCAAATTGCGCTCCTCGGGGGGCGCCATGGCGAGCACCATGCAGGAAATGGGCCTGGTGCCGGTGAACATCTCCGCACCCGAAACCTATGAAAGCATGCAGCGGGGCACGGTCGACGGCGCCTTTTACCCGGCGCAGAGCGCCTTCGATTACGGGCTCACGGATTTGATCAAGAGCGGCACGACGAGCCGGCATGTCGCTGGCGTGGTGCTGACGTACGCCATCAGCAAGGACGCCTGGAACAAACTGGATCCGGAGACGCAGCAGATCATCCTGGATGTCGGCCGGGAGATCTCGACGACGAGCTGCCGTGGGTTCGATGCGGCCGAGCAGGACGCCATCGAGCGCATGAGTGCGCAGGGCATCAAGAAAATCCATTTCGACGAAGCCGATGGCAAACGTATCGACGAGGCATTCGAGCGCTCTTCGCAAGCGTGGGCCAAGAGCCTGGATGAACGCGGCAAACCCGGCAGCGATACGCTGGCCGCCATGCGCAAGGCCGTTGCTGCGGTGCAGTAGCCACAGCCATGCTCGCACGCGCCTACAGCATAGAAGACCTGCGGCGACAGGCGAAGCGCCGGCTGCCGCGGCTGATTTTCGATTTCTTCGACGGGGGCGCCGAAGACGAATGCACGTTGCGGGCCAACCGCGCATGTTTCGAGCAGATCAGGCTGATGCCCAGGCCGCTGGTGGACGTATCGGCCGTCGATACGTCGCGAAACCTGCTGGGCCAACCCGCCGCGCTGCCGCTGGCCATTGGGCCCACCGGAGCCACTGGTTTTGGCTGGCCGCACGCCGATCTCGCCCTTGCGAAGGCGGCGGCGGGCGCGGGCATCCCATTCACCCTGTCGACATCTGCCACGGTGTCGATCGAGGATATCGCACGACAGGCGCCTGGGCGGCTCTGGTTCCAGGCCTACGTGTTCCGTGACCGGGCGTTTCTGCACACGCTCATCGACAGGGCTCGCGATGCCGATTATGAAGCCCTGATCGTCACCGTCGACATGCCGGTGGGCGGCAAGCGCGAGCGTGATTTTCGCAATGACTTCTGCCTGCCGTTCCATCTCACCGCGCGCAATATGCTGGACTTGGCGAGCCGGCCACGCTGGGCATTGCGGATGCTGCCCCATGGCATGCCGGAGATGGCCAATCTGCGTGGTTTTGCCCCGGACGCCAAAGGCACCCTGGGGGTCGCCTCCTCGGTGGGGCGCAGCTATGATGCCGCGCTCGACTGGGATGTGCTCGCCGAACTGCGGGCGCGCTGGCCGCGCAAGTTCATCGTCAAGGGGATCATGCATCCCGACGATGCGACCCGCGCGGCCGCGATGGGGTGTGACGGGATCATCGTATCCAACCATGGTGGCCGCCAGCTTGATGGCGCGCCCCCTGCGTTGGAAGTCTTGCCGGCAGTGCGCGCGGCGGTGGGGCCACAACTGCCTGTGTTCGTGGATGGCGGCATCCGGCGCGGCTCGGACGTCATCAAGGCGCTGGCCCTGGGTGCCGAAGGCGTTTTGCTGGGGCGCGCAACCCTGTACGGCGTCTCTGCCGCCGGACAGGCCGGTGCGTGCAGGGCGCTCGAAATCCTGTCCGATGAGCTGGCTCGAAGCATGCGTTTGTGCGGCCTCTGTTCAGTGGCGCAGATCGATCGCCGCGTGCTGGCGCCGCCCGTAGACTTTTTCAGCCGAGATGCGGGCCCGCGGACCGGGTGAGCGGGCCATGCGTGGGGCAGGGGCGGCGTCACACAGGGGCTGCGTCACAGCTTGCACTACATGTCTGGCTTGTGCTGTATTTTCGTATTGGAGGTGTGAATCATGGACTTGGGGTTGAAGGGTAAATGGGCCGTGGTCTGCGCGGCCAGCAAGGGCCTGGGGTATGCCTGTGCGCGGGCATTGGCGGGCGAGGGGGTGGGCATCGTGCTGGTGGCCCGCACCGAGTCCACCTTGCGCGCCAGCGCCGAGCGGATCCATGCCGAGACGGGGCAGCGCGTCATCCCGGTGGCGGCCGACATCACGACCGAGCAGGGCCGTGCCGAGGCCCTTGCTGCGGCACCGCAGGTCGACATCCTGGTGAACAATGCCGGTGGGCCACCCACGGGTGACTTTCTGGATTTCAGCCGAGAAGACTGGCTCGCGGCGCTGAACAACAACATGCTCTCGCATCTGGAGATGATTCGCGGCGTCATCCGGCCCATGGTCGAGCGGCGCTTCGGGCGTATCGTGAACATCACCTCATCGGCCGTCAAGTCGCCAGTCGAGATCCTCTGCCTGACCAACGGGCCGCGTGCCGGCCTGACCGGGGTGGCCGGGGGGCTGGCGCGGCAGTACGCCCGCTACAACGTCACCATCAACGGCCTGTTGCCGGGCAAGTTCGACACCGAACGGCTGCGCTCGAACGTGCGCGCCCGAGCCGAAGTCCGCGGCGTTTCCTTCGAGCAGGAAACGCAGCATCAGATCGAGCTGATCGCCGCCAAGCGCTATGGCCGTACGGAAGAGTTCGGCCAGGCCTGCGCATTTCTGTGCAGTGCCGGTGCCGGGTATATCACGGCGCAGAACATTCTGGTCGATGGCGGCGCGTTCCCTGGCCTGCTGTAGCGCGTTCTTTGGCCTGCTGCAGATGGGGCCGCCAGCGGCCCTGTGCGGGAGATGTGCGCACTGCAGCCACAGAGTCCGGATGGTGGCGCATGCCCGCATGCCGCAGCTTTGTGCAGGGTGGCCAGATTGTCAGCAGGCCCTTCAGATCAATAGCGCTATGACGCTGATAGGCAGTCCCAGTTCGCGGCTCGTGTAGGGCCGCTTGCCACTTGTCTGCAGCAGGTACGGGGTGGCTGCCAAACCCAGTTGCTGTTTCAGCGCGCGTTCGAGCTTGGCATTGTTTTCCTGGAAAAAGGCTTTTTCCATGCCGGCCTGGAGCCTCGTCTGTGCATTTTCCAGGGCAGCAGAATGTCTGCCGACAAGTCGTGCATACAGATCCAGGAACCCTTGCGGATTGGCCGTGCGCCAGCTTTGTGGGCCGTGGTCCCCCAGCCGCTGCTGGGTCCACCACGCGTACCAGGCCAGGAGGGCCGCGGGTAGACGCACGTGAGTGCGGCCACATATGACCTGGCGTTGTGGCAGGTCGATTTTCAACTGCGGCGGCGCCAGGCCTTCCTGTATGGCCTGCACGGTTTCGTTGAAACTGGCCTGCCCCTGGAGCAGGGCTTGTGGCTGCCCGTGGCGCAGGCGCACGACAGGAATATGCGCGAGCGTCACGATGGCATCGGCAGCATCCACCTTTAGGCCATCGCGTGTGGTGAGGCACCGTGATTCAGGTGGTGGGTAGAAGAATTCGGGCAGGTTTTCAAACGGGCTGGAGACCAGCACGTGCGAAAGCTGGTCCTGCGGGCGCGCAAACAATGAAAATGCATAACCCAGATAGAACCCCATGGTTTTGCGGCCACCGGCAATCGATACGTGCAAGGCCGTGCTTGCATCCCGGGTCAGTTCGGCAAGCACCGCCGTGATGGTGTCCGCGGCGCAGGCATTTTCCCCTGGCGTACGGATGTCCTCGAGGGGTCGGCCCAGCGTATCACCAATGACATGGATGTTCTGTTCGGAAAAAGCCGGCTGGCCGAGTACGGGGTAATCTGCCATTAGAGCTCTGAATTGGCCGTATGTGGGGTGCAGCAGGGCGGTGCGTGCCAGTTGTGCGCCTACAGTGGTGGTGAGCAGGTGGATTTCCGTCGGAATGAACCGTGCATCCGCTGGTGACGATGCCGTGGTGCCCAGAGCATACAGTGTTTCGGTGACGACCTGTGGCGAAAGCCCGGTGACCGCCAGCAGGATACGCCGGGGGAATGGGTGATCGACCATTGCGGTCATGATTTCAATGGTCGATGCCTGCTGTTGAACAGGCTGCGACGCAGTGTCTGCAAGCGTTCACGCAGCAGTGTTTCATCGCGCAGGATTCTTTCGTCGTTCTTTGACCGCTCAGTTGGGCGTACACCGTGTACCATCGTGTTCCGCAGGCTCGTGAGGGATTTGATGCTGGATCGCTTGTCCCGGATGCGTTTCAGCGCTACGGCACGACTGTCGTAATCATTGGCGTTTCCGCCTTCTGAATGAACCGCATGCGACGCCAGGCTTTCAAACATATAGATGAGGGTGCGCAGGTAATCACGCTTTTCCAAGTACCGATCTGAAAGCGCGAGTTCCCAATCTGCGCGCCTGCCCTTTCTGAACCAGCTGATGCGTTGCGTGAGCGCAGTCCGGAACAGCTGGCCGAGCGTGCCCTTGTGCTGGTCGATGGCGCCCAGGGCGCTGGACAGGCTCTCTCTTGCGAGAACCGGATTGTTGCACCGTTCGTAATAGGCCCCTCTGGAAAGCATGCGCGCGCTGGCTTCGTCCATTCCGTCGTCGTGCAGCAGCGACGCGAACACACCATAATCGCCGCTCTGGTCATAAATGGCCAGCGCTTCCGACCAATCGAGCATTTTCAGCAGATGACCCAGCTTCAGTACCGGTACTTCATGGGTGTCGGGATCTTTCATGTGAAAGGCCCCGTAGTAGATCTCTCCGACACTGACCTTGCGCACGTGCGTGAGATAACGTGCAGCCACGAGGGCGAGCATGGGCAGGTGCCGGAATGAATGCGTGACATCCAGGACGATGTTTTCACCATCTTGCACCGATTCAGCCATGCGTTTCAGGATCATCGACTGTTCTTCGGCGTCCTTGGCGTACGGAATGAGCAGGCATTTCACTTCGATGCCCAGTGTCTGTGTCAATTTCTGCTCATGTCGGGCCAGGGCTTCTGGTGACACGTCCTGCGCTTCGACCGCCGCCATCAGTTCGGCTGCATTGCTGTCGCGATTCTGGTGATCGAAGAACACGTCCCACATGCTGCCCGGTGTGCCCATCAGAATGAGTTTCTTGCAGTGTGGATGCAGGTATTCCAGCAGGCCCATGCCAAAGTACGGTACGTCGCATGCGAAGTCAGGCGCAAAACGGTAGCGGGCCTGCTGGTAACCCGTAACCGGGTCGCTTCTGCTTTGTCCAAGAAAACTGATCAGGGTTGGCATGGTGCGGTCCTTCTGTGAGGCAAAAGTATCGTAGGGTGAGATGGTGTCGGCTAGAGGGTCAGATGGTAGCCGCCCAACCCGAAGCTGGTGTTTTTGCCGAGGTGGATCCATTGGCCGATATGCAGCAACTCTGCGAAAGGCGCCAGATCCCCTTCCAACCGGATATCCCCGATGAGACCACCCAGTTTCATTTCACGCTGCTGGCGTTGGGAGTAGCGCCCCCAGTCAAACCAGCGCAGATTCTGCGGTTTGGCAACAACCGTGGCAGCGTGAGCATACAAGGTGTCGAAGTCCAGCTGCATAGGGCTGTCGGTGCACGTGTCGATGAGCAATTGGACGCGCCGCGCCAAAGCAATGAGCAGGGCCAGTGCCGTGATGCGTTCAGTGCGTGCAGGTTTGCCCTGGATCTGGAGGCGCAGCGGGGTGTTCAACTGCAAGGTGGCTTGGTATTCCAGTGAGACTGATGGGGGCTGCGCCATCCAGCCTGAATCCAGCGCGATGAGCTTGCTGCCATCGCCAGACCGCCACACTGGTTCCAGGGCAAGTTCCGGCATCACCGCGAGCAGCGAACAACGACTCTGACCGGGACCCAGACCCGTGCGTAGCGCGCGTTCAAAGGCGACGATGACAGCAGGCAGTTGCGTGATCACCCGGCCGATCAGAACCAGTCTGAATTCAAACGACGCCCCCCGCTCGAGCCAGGTGTCACCGGCCATGGGTTCGATAACGTATGGGTGCGGCATCTGGCTGAATTTCTGCAAGCTGTGGGGCTTGAAGGCCGGCGAGGTGAACAGCTGGCAGTACAGGCACGATGCCTTCAGTGCACACGGGCCGTCATCGGGGTGGGGCAGTGGCGCCAGGGCTTTCAGCGCGTGGCCCAAGGCGCCGCGCAACATGGACCCCGTGTACGGTGGTAGGCACAGCGGTGCTTCGGCTCGGGCCAGAAATCGCAGCCGCACAACAGGAAGCGTGGTGAGCAGTGCACTCATTCTGCTTCAATACGCACCAGCGCGGAGCCAGCCACATAGGCGGTGACCCGCACAAAGCTGCCTCCCGTCCTGACTTTCTTTTGCAGCGGTTCGGGCAGTGTGCCGAGCAGTTCTTCGCCCAAGGGAGGTCGGGCATGCGCAGTCTGTGCGCCCTGGGTCACTGTCAGCGTGCCATTTCTCCGGTTGTATGTAATGCGCGCCTTGTTCCAGGGCACGGCTTCTTCTGCCTGGCGGCGCTCGATCTCGATCTTTTGCTGCTGGCGCGCTTCTTCCTGCCGCTGCGCCGCCACCGCCAGACGTTGGTCGCGCTGGGCCAGGGATTCCATGGCGCCATAGCCCACGGCCGTTTTGGCACCGAATCCGAGCCACTCGAAGGCGTGCTCGAAGGCTGCGGTGAGCAACACCTGCCAGCGCCCATCGGCGGCAAGGTCGGGGGCGATTGATTCAAGACGTGGTTGATCGCATTGGACGTGGAATCTCATGGACGATCCGGGTGGCACGGTGAGAAAATAAATCGGTATTGGCTGGCCGCCGTCATGTGGCGAAACAGGCCCATCCGCCTTGCCTTGCTGATAATAGTGGCTCTGGTGGGGCGTCATGATCTCGACCTGCAGGCCGTTGCCCCGGACTTTCGGGATGACATCCCAGAAACCCAGGACACCGCGCAGATGCAAAGTATCTTCATCGTCGGCTTCCAGGCCAAAGAGTACATCGGCGCTTGAAAGCAGCACAGTCTGACGGTCAGCGGTCACCGCATAGTGCTTTTCATCGGACCACCCGTGCGGTTCGCCCCACTCGCCACTGGCCAGCTCGCGCGCCGCCTGCCGGATCACGCCCTTGATGCCGCTGCCCGCCAGATAGGGCAGCCCATAGGGGTTGAGAAACGCAAAACCGTTCTCCAGCGGATGTTCGTTGCCCAGACCCGTCGTGAATGGCGCCGTCGCTGTGGCCTCGAGATTGAGCAGGTGGGCAGCACAATCGGCCAGTGATGCCTGACGCTGGATGATACCTCGAAGCAGAGCCTGGTCAGCCTGGTTCAGATGGCAGGCCTGCTGGATCGCATCGGCCTTGTTATCGATCTTGATCTTCTGTTCTTGCGGCAGCTGACCGCGGGTGCCCTGTGGGTTGTCCAGGAGCTGCGCAAGGTTCCATACTGGCAGCAGCATGCCAAAGCGCAGGCCTGGCGACGCATCCCTGAAATTCTTGCCCAGGTAGTTGGGTACGGCGGCAATCGGCATGTCAGCGCTCCTTGATGCGGGCAGCCGCGAGTTGGCGCAGCCATTTCAACCAGGCAAATGCCTCGGCATGGATAGCCTGGTAGGTGGGTGAATCGGCCTTTATCAGCGCCTGCATGAAACTGTTGAATTCTGCGCCCGTGTCGAACACGGATGGGAACCGGAACGCGAGCCAGGTGCGCAGATCATCGGCCACTTTGCCGTTGGCCGCACTTTTTTCTTCGCAGAAGGCCAGTACCTGCATCAACCCGCTGTTCATGATCAGGGCAGGCAGCCCCTTGGCGGCCTTGACATGGGCGTCCTGATATTGCGCACAGGCCTGCCAGGCAGCCTGTGCCCGTTGCTGTTCGAAGGTCATGTATGTTGGGTTTTTCTGCATGATGTCACCCCTCGATCGTGGCCACCACCAGCCCGCGGCCGGTTGTGGCATCGCCACCAATTTGCAGCAGCTTGCCATCCAGGATGGGTTTGATACGCAGGAACACCTCATCTGCGTTCAGTGCGTCGTCAGCCTTGCCGGTGCGGGTACGGCTGGCCATCAGGGGTGCGATCAGCAGGGATTCGGGCGGCAGGTTCTCGGTATAGAACAGGCCGCCCTTTTTTGCGCTGCCGGTGGCGGAATCGATGCGGACATGAGGTTCCACGAGCATCGCGTGCTCAGAGAAATAGCCAAAGTCTGTATCTGAAAGCAGGACCAGGTCAGCCTGCAACTTTTGCTGGAAGAATTCGAAGGCCTGGGTCGAGGGCAGGGCGCGTCTGGCCAGATCAGCGGCCACCACGCCCAGTTCGCTGGACTCGGTGGCCTGATACTGGAAGGCCTCCAGGTGCAGCTGGCCATCAAAAAGATGTTGCGAGTGAGACACCAGGCAGGTGCCATCTGCAACCTGCAGCGCGGGCCAGCTTTCTGCTGCCGCTGTCAGGGTCGTCATACGCTGTACCCTGGACAGCGCCTGCGGGCATGTGGCGTACATATAGCTGCCCCTGAGACTGCGTACAGGCAGGGCGACCAGCTGGGCGTCACCGAAGCTGACAGCGCCGGCATGCAGCGCATCGTCTGAATCCGGGCCCAGAATCCGGTCGACGTCCGATGCACGGCCACCAAGGATTTGATAACTGTGGCGTACTGCCCCCTTGATCCCCGAGCCTGCAAAACACGGATGGCGTGTATGGCGCTCGCGCTGGATGGGGTTGTCGATCACGTCGATGGCCTGGCCCGCGCCCATGTGGACAGGGCTGATAGTGTAGAGAAAAACGGAAGCGGTCTTTTCGAACATGGGGTTTTCTCGCAGTGCGGTTCAGAATACAGCAAAGATGAAGCGGTTGAAGCCTTCGGCCTGACGATGGGGATCTTCGCAGGGTTCCTGCCACAGACCATGCGTGGCAAGCTTGCCAAGCGCTTCAGGCGTGGTTTCAAGCTCATCGAGCCAGTAGACCGACCCGGATCCGACCGCCTTTTGTGCAGGCTTGGGGCGCTGGCGTGCCAGATCCCAACCAGAGACTGTTTCGGTTGGCGTCATTGCGGCGCAGACGATTCTGGCCTTGAAGCCGGGCAGTGTGATCTGATGAGCTGTATTGCTGCCCGGCAGCTGCCAGCCCTCGCGAAAGATACCCGGGCTGGTGAGCACAATGCGGCAGCGCCGGGCGTGGACAATCCTGGAAAAATCAGGCATCGGGATGCGGGGTGTGGCCGCTTGCACCCGAACCGCACGGCCATCGCCACCGAATCGAAGCAGGCCCTTGTGGGGCATGCGGGCGCCGTGGACCCCGGCCAGAAAACCTGTATTTTCATGAAATGCGATGGCCCGGACAGTAAACAGCTTGCCGTCGGCCGCACTGCGTTTACCGCGATCCAGGCCAATCCCGACGCGTTCATCGAATCGCCATAACTGACTCGAATGGATGAGATCGTCTGTGCTGATTTCTTGATTACCCAGGTAGCGTTGCCAGCCCTGCTGGCGCAGCCACCAGCCACTACCCGGCTTTTCGCGGCTGTTCTGTGACAATACCGGCAGCAATGCCAGCGGCCAGGAACTTGCCAGAGCGTGGTGGTGTGATACAGGGCGCAGGCTGCGCACCGATCTGCACCGCAGCGTGCCGCCCGTGCTCATGTCAGCCATGACAGACAGGTCAGCCGGCACGGGATACAGAAGTTCCAGTGCATCCTCGGGCCCTGTGCGTCGGGCGAGCTGAAAATGGGTCAGGCGAAAGCGGCCCGGATAGTCGGGAGTGCCCAGGCTGGGATGTGCTGCACCACGGGCAAAGGCCTCGGGATCCGTTTGATCGTCGGCAAGAATGCGTGAGCGGATCGCCCCTGCAGCCACTGACGGCCAGGGTGGAACAAAGCTTTCACCGTAGCTTCCGGGCTCGCCAAAGGCCTGGTTGCCGCGCAGAAAAAGGACGTCCAGTGGTTCGAGGAAGCAAAAACTGGGATCTGGATTCATGCCGCTTTCCTTGGAGATTCGTTTCTGGGCGCTACGTTGCGGGTTTCGCGCGCCATGAACTCGGCCACTGCAATAAAGTTGCGCAGCCAGTTGATGCGCTGGTCAGTGGGCTGGCGGCATGCCTGGTCGATCAACCTGCACGCCAGAGGCTGGGCCTGGGGGCTGCCCCCTGACTGTTGTGCGAACTGGTATGCCAGCAGGCTCTGGAGCATGTCAGCCTGGCCCTCGGGGTCGGGGAGTTCCTGGGGGTTGAGCCATTGAAGCGTGTGGTAGGCTGCTCTTCGGGAGACATTGGGCTGGGACAGAAAACTGCGCAATGCCTGCAGTGCCGCCAAGGGTTCACCCCATTGGTCTGTCAGGTGAAGGGCGCCCCCGGATCGCTTGATGATGGTGATGGAAAATGCGTCGCGCTTGCCCTCAGTCTTGGCACGGCGTTCGGCCAGGTCAAGTTCGCGCCGTACAGCAGATAACGGTGCCTGGTGATGGGCGATGACTGCGCCACAGGATGCCGTGGCGGCGGTACCCATCATGCGCATGAGACGGTTGTGCAGCAGGGCGAAGCCCTTGTGCAGAGTGAGGCCTGCTGGGTCGCGCCCCCCTTCGTGCTCAGGATCGTGTCCGCTGTAGGCATTGCGCAACCGCTGCATCGCAGACAGCAGGTCGGCCACTGGCAGCATGGCCAGTACATCGTCGCCCCCGGCGTAGATCAGGCGCCCCAGATGCTCTTCTTCGATCACATGGCGGGCGACTCTCAGAGAAAAGTCGTTCAGCGCAGCCGAAATGGCCATATGACGATTGGGTGAGAGCGCGCGCTTTTGTTTCCCGTAGGCCGCGATATCAGGCTGCCTGGCAGCGTGCTTTTCGAAACCGGCCCGTACCGTGGGATGCAGGCTCTGTAAATATGAGATGGCATATTCCTCACCACCCGAGAGCCAGGCACCCATGTGATCACCGTCCATCTTGAGGAGGGCATAGTAGGTCTCGAGCGATGCATCGCCTGATGTTTCTGCTGACACCTGGGGTTGTGTGCTGCGTGTATTGAGTACTTGCCGAACGGCTCTGCGGACCGTATTGGCAGGCGCAGCGTCAGGTGCGGCTTCATCGTCAGCCAGATCCAGGAGGGCGGGCATCAGGCTTGCCATTTTGACGGCCTCGCTCTCGATCTTCATATGATCCCGTACCAACTTGCGGGGCAAGGCAACCGGCCCGAGGCCAGGATAGCGCTGCAACAGGTCATCGAGCCGGGAACGGGCTGGCGCGCCATGCTCGAGCCACTGATCGAGTTGATGCGCGAGCGCCATTGTGTGGCTCGAGATGGCAAATCGACCAATTGCTGGTTGGTGGATGGCCGCGGCGACCTCTTCGGCAAACAAAGTAGGCCAGAGCCGTTTGATGGCTGACAGGGCGCCCAGATGCTCGCCTGGTTTTGCCCATGCGGGCTTTTGATCCGCGATTCTCATCCAGAGCGTCTCGTGATGCGCTGGTGTGCTGGCATGCTCTGCGCGGCGACGGGTGCGTTTGCCTGGGGGAATATCCAGCAGCAATGCATCGTCGGTCAGCCATTCTGTTTCACCACTGAGGGTGTCGCGCCAACCGGTTTGTGGATGCTGTGTGAAGGGCCGCACTGATTTTGCTGCAGACAGGAGCCGTTCAGAAAGATCATGTATGGCTGGATACAGTACGCCAGGATTGGGTGCGAAAAAAACGGACCGCTCATTGTCTTCACTCAGGATCAGTTCTTTCTGCAGAAGCTGCCAGGCTGGTGTGGCCAGAAATCCACAGGGCTTGCCATCTGGTGCATCGAAGAACGGCCGCATTGCCGCCGACAGTTCGGTGATGTCCAGGTCGGTCTGTCGCTCTGTGTTTTTAGCTCGGATCAGCGAAAACGGCACCACCGCCCAGTGCACTTCGGGGAACTTGTCGAGCTGGTCATGCATTTGCTGATGACAGTAGAGATCAGGCTGATCCTCGATTTGTGCCGCCTTGAGCAATCTGCCCAGGACGTCTTTTCCCATGGCTTGCAGCCAGCCCCTGACATGTCGCTGGATTGCCTCTGCCAGGGCACGGGCCTGAGCGGCAGGCACGATTGCAACGAAACGGTTCGGCGTTGCTGCGACAAACAGCGGGTTGCTGTCCGTGCGGCCATGGTTCCAATCGCACCGTGTGAAGAGTTCGGCGGGCAGCCCACATTGATCGCGCAACCAGAGATCCACCTGGGGTATGCCACGCAAGCGTGGAAAGAGAATCGCATCGGGGCCGAGCTGATCACAGACGATACGCATGGCCTCCCAGGACAGACGAGCCAGCAGGTGAGAGCCAGCCCAAAGATCCTCGGCCTTGCGCGCGGCGGCTATGAAAGGTTGCACCGGACCAATCGACAGGGACAGCAATGCGGGTTCACCTTTGGGATCAGCTGCAAAAGCCCCCGCAAAGGCCGAGGCCAGGTCGAGGTGCTCCCAGATGGAATGGTCCGGCAGGCGGGTGTCGGCTGGCAACAGATTCCACAGGCTGCCCAGCTTGCCGTTGTCGTCTTCTTCGAGTAGTTCTGGTGCGAACCGCCAAAGGACCAGGAGCGCTTTCTTCCAATCGAGACGGTCGTCATCCTGGTTTTTCACCAGCCCAATGAGGCGCGCATGATGCTCAAGGCTGCGTTCCTTGATGTCGTGAAAATCGGTATCCTGAAGGCCACCTTTCTTACCCAGATCGTACGACTCACCGGTGAGCGGATGGATGAGTACGGGTTGCCTGGTCCAGTGGACCTGGGCCCAGGGCGCCACCTTGAATGTACGGGTTCCTCCGCTGGTGGTCGGGACGGTGATTTCCTCCATTGGCCATTGCGGACGGTCGGCCGCGGCAGCCCACCAGTCAGCACGCTGGATGTGCCGGTACATGCTTTTTGGAATCCCGCCCTTGAGCACAGTCTGGGCCAGAGCCTGGCCGTTGTCGGGTTCGACCGATTCCGTCTGGATGTCCTGAAAACCCATCAGGCGGCGCAAGGCGCGGCTGGTGCCATTTTCATGGCCTGCCGGGTCACGCAGGAGCACCAGTGCCTTCTCGGCCGGGTCATGCAGCCGTGCTGCAAGCTTGGTTTGCCAAAGAATGTCAGTTTCCATGATCAGCCTTATGCCTTGATGCGTCGAAGCTGTTGTTCCGGATTATCGAGAAAAGAGTGAACCTGCTGCCATACGGCCTGAATCCTTGCCAGATCAGGGTTGAATGATTGTGGCGGCCTGCAGGGCGTATGGAACAGCACACCCACCAGTTTTTCTGGTTGCCCTGGGGCTGGCCTGACCTTGAATCGCAAGCTGTTCGGTAAGCGCGCTGCGTTGCCCCAGCTGGTGACCTCATGCTTAGTCACCGGATAGCTCAGCCAATGCCTGTCTTCGGGCTTTGCGGTATGGCCACCGGTGTGGAACGGAAATTGTGCGCGCATGCCGATACGCAGTTGCGCCAGGACGCCCATGATGGCCTCCCATGACTCTTTCGGTTCGGTTTGCCAGACCAGCAACCCCTGCTCATCACTACCCAGTGCGTGGGGCCAATCCAGTTGCAGGGCTTTGCGCCAGTCTTGCTGCAGATGGGGATCCAGGGCCTGGTCTGGCGCCCTGATTTCACCGTTTGTGCCATCTGCGGGCAATAGCAGCATGGAGCCCCAGCCATTGCGACTGCGGCCACCAAGAGCACCATATTTATTGATCAACTCGATGGTGTGCTGCATGTCTTTGTGGGCTGAATCCGGATAGGCCAACGCCAGGTTGGCCGTGACATGAGCCTGAATGGCTGCATTGTTCTTGATACCGATGCGCCGAGTCTGACTGTTGTATTCCAGTGGCCCGTATCCTAGGTACAGATCGGGCTTCACGGATACCTTGACTCCGGCTGGATTGATGGCAGACAGGTTGGGCCAGTCTTTGAGTGTGCCCTCATTCCAGGCGTCCAGCCGCAGCCTGAGTTTGCTTTTGGTCGAGCGGAACTCATCTGCCGCCGCGCCAAAGAGTGCCTGTTCGGCATTCAGCAGGTCTGCCACGCGGTAATCCAAGGAACGAGCGACCGCCACGCGCCACCACTGCCGCATCAGTGATTTGATGGGTGGTGTACGCCATTGTGCACGCTGGTGCGCGTTGCCCAGGAAGGCTGGTGTCGTGAAGCTGAGCTGATAGTGTTGGGTAAGCATGGGCATTGTGACGGACTCTTTGATGAGCAGGTTATGGCGTTTCATGATCATCACGCCCTGGAGCGCTGTTCCGGGCGCGTTACCGAGAATTCTTCCAGGGATGCCTGCAGCGCCTGCAGTTTCTCGGCGGTGAGCTCACGACCACGGTCGCAGCAGCCCAGCTGAACAGTCAGGTGAAAATAGCGACTTTTGCGTGCGCAGATGTCCGCAACGAGATTGATAGGCAAGGAACCAATGATGACGTCACCCGGGGCGACGTCATCAGCGTGCAGATGTTCCACATGGACGTCAAACGCAATCCCGTTGTTCTCCATCCACTTGCGGGCGCCTGGGTGCCGTGTGACCAACCAGCGTGTCATTGAGTGCATGTCCTGTACAAATAAGCTTCGATGCCGAAATTATCAAACGTGGATGATGCGATGTCCGGATTGGCAAGCTTGCCAAATCTGCGCTGAGGCTCGGGGTATTCCCTGATTCAACCAGCGGGGCCCGCGGGCGCGCATACCCCACATGCAATGAATAGAATCATGTATCGATGAATCAAGTCAAGGGTGGGTTGCGACTATCTATTTTGAACCGGCCTGAGCGGTATGACTTTTGCAGTGGATATAGCAGCGCCCGTGGCTGCGATTTCCTGTGGTGCCTGCCGGGTAAGGTGGTTCGTGGGCTTTTCAGGAATTGAAAATTCCGTGCTTTTCGATGGGTGCGGCGTGCCTCGAGCCATGTACAAAAGTGCCTCGCCCAGGCGCTCAGCGGCTTCTTTTGTGAGTTGTATCGAACTGCCTGGTTGCCGACCTTCGAAGGTATCGTGCTGGGTTATTTTTATGCAGGTCTCACCCGGTTGCCAGCCTTCGACCAAAAGCGCCTCTTGCTGTTTTTCCTGGCACCATGACATGCAAGCGGAAAGACATTCATCCCATGGCGGTACCCAAAGGATTTCAAAGAAATGGCGCGCAAAGAGTTCGGCGCTGTGGTGGGTTAGTTCTTGCCCATCGAGAATGATGGGTTCGCTTTCGTCTTTCAAATAAAGCGGTGCCGGCGCATCATGACCCACCCATTTTTCCAGAAGATAGCCATACCAGAGTGTTGGCGTTCCGACAGTCAGGCAACCGGGGTCATTTTCATACGTAATGAGAAAACGAGCATGTGTGAAGGGATAATTGCCCCACGTTTTGCCACCCATTTTGATGGAAATATTCATTGAATTTAGCTGGAGTAAATTGATCTGCCTTGCCCAAATGGCATGTGGTATTTTTGATTGGGTTGTTTCAAGCGTGACTCATATTGCTGAGATGTCAGTTTACATCAGTAAGTTTATTTTGTTTTGAATTTTTGTGTGAGAAAGTCGCTCGGTGTTTTAATTGATCAATACTAACCAAATCCATGGCAGTGTTTAATCTCCTTCATAGCAGGGCAGCGTTCGAACTGAGGCGCAGGCGATCAAGCCGTCCACAGCGGCACGCGTCTTAATCCCTTTCATATCAGGGCAGCGTTCGAACGCTTCGCGGGTCGCCCGGGTGACGCGGGCGAAGCGTCTTAATCCCTTTCATATCAGGGCAGCGTTCGAACCCTTCATGTTTGTAAATACCCCAGTGGGGTACGTCTTAATCCCTTTCATATCAGGGCAGCGTTCGAACGCTTCGCGGGTCGCCCGGGTGACGCGGGCGAAGCGTCTTAATCCCTTTCATATCAGGGCAGCGTTCGAACACCCAGGCCCGCGCTATCCTCTTCACCGTGTTCACGGTCTTAATCCCTTTCATATCAGGGCAGCGTTCGAACTTGGGGCGACTTTTACGATATCGCCGTATGCTCGTGGGTCTTAATCCCTTTCATATCAGGGCAGCGTTCGAACTGATGTACTGGTCGAGGACCCACTGACCCGGCAGGTCTTAATCCCTTTCATATCAGGGCAGCGTTCGAACGTTCAAAAGAGCGCTGAACAAAGCCTACAAGCTGGGGTCTTAATCCCTTTCATATCAGGGCAGCGTTCGAACGCCAGGCCCGCGCTATCCTCTTCACCGTGTTCACGGTCTTAATCCCTTTCATATCAGGGCAGCGTTCGAACAAATCCCGCAAGTCGCCCTTGAACCCGCAGTACGTCTTAATCCCTTTCATATCAGGGCAGCGTTCGAACCCGGCAATCTTGATTGGCAACGAGCGCGGCGCGGTCTTAATCCCTTTCATATCAGGGCAGCGTTCGAACAGGGCCTGCGCCCCACCGATCATGCCCTGGGCGGGTCTTAATCCCTTTCATATCAGGGCAGCGTTCGAACACGCAAAAAGCCAAGATGATTCGCAGTTCATTACTGGTCTTAATCCCTTTCATATCAGGGCAGCGTTCGAACGCAAGCAGCGCGACGAATTCGTAAATTTCGAGGGGTCTTAATCCCTTTCATATCAGGGCAGCGTTCGAACTTAGCGAAATGGTATGTTGCTCCTATCGGGCTGGTCTTAATCCCTTTCATATCAGGGCAGCGTTCGAACCGAAGCCTACAAGGATGCCTGTGTGCGGGAGGTGCTGTCTTAATCCCTTTCATATCAGGGCAGCGTTCGAACCCTGGATTGCGCTGGAAGGATCGCACCGCATCCGTCTTAATCCCTTTCATATCAGGGCAGCGTTCGAACCGCCGTGCCGGTCATGGCTCCAGAAACGGAAGACGTCTTAATCCCTTTCATATCAGGGCAGCGTTCGAACTCGAAGACGACATGAGCTTGGAAGATCTCACATGGGTCTTAATCCCTTTCATATCAGGGCAGCGTTCGAACGCTGACTGTGACGCCAATGTCGATTTAGGAATGGGTCTTAATCCCTTTCATATCAGGGCAGCGTTCGAACCCCCGAGAACGCTGTACGAGGCTTTCGAAGACCCCGTCTTAATCCCTTTCATATCAGGGCAGCGTTCGAACCGCCCAATTCGGCGAGGTTAGCCACGCGGGCAAAGTCTTAATCCCTTTCATATCAGGGCAGCGTTCGAACGACACCAGAAGATAAACTGCTCGCCGCCATTTTGTCTTAATCCCTTTCATATCAGGGCAGCGTTCGAACGCCCAACAGCATTGAGACCGGCTGGTACCTGCTGTCTTAATCCCTTTCATATCAGGGCAGCGTTCGAACCTTTTACGCCAACCAAAAAGAGCGCCAGATCCGCACGTCTTAATCCCTTTCATATCAGGGCAGCGTTCGAACCGAGGACGACTGGATAATCGAAGACATTGCGGCAGGTCTTAATCCCTTTCATATCAGGGCAGCGTTCGAACCTGGACGGATGGGAGAAAATGGGGGACGAGTCGGGTCTTAATCCCTTTCATATCAGGGCAGCGTTCGAACCAACCCGCCGTTGGCGTATCGGCTCGGCTCAAGGGGTCTTAATCCCTTTCATATCAGGGCAGCGTTCGAACCCGCGCTGTGGGGAAAACTTCCCCGCCACGGCTGCGTCTTAATCCCTTTCATATCAGGGCAGCGTTCGAACCCAGTTGGAAACTCACCAAGGACGACAAGGACTGTCTTAATCCCTTTCATATCAGGGCAGCGTTCGAACCAATCGCGTTTTTGATGGGTGGTTCGGAGACGTCAGGTCTTAATCCCTTTCATATCAGGGCAGCGTTCGAACGGAGCGAAAAATGCAAATACAACAGGAACTTACGTCTTAATCCCTTTCATATCAGGGCAGCGTTCGAACACCAAAAAGAGCGCCAGATCCGCACTCTGTTGGTCTTAATCCCTTTCATATCAGGGCAGCGTTCGAACTGGGCGCGCTGTGGGAAGTTGAGCGCGAATACTGCAGTCTTAATCCCTTTCATATCAGGGCAGCGTTCGAACGCATCAAGTCGTGGCAGGCCGCGATCAACGAGGGGTCTTAATCCCTTTCATATCAGGGCAGCGTTCGAACACCCCACACCCCACACCCTGCATCTGCTCAAGCGTCTTAATCCCTTTCATATCAGGGCAGCGTTCGAACACCAATCGCGTTTTTGATGGGTGGTTCGGAGACGTGTCTTAATCCCTTTCATATCAGGGCAGCGTTCGAACCCCTCTCCTTGAATCCTTGTTGTCTGGCAATAGCTTACGAGGAGGGTTGGGGAAATTTTCCAAATCTTCAAAGTTAGCCATTGTGCATGTTCTGCAGGACTATGTTCCCGGCTATGAGAAGGTTACCGTTCGCCGGTCTTTGCCCCATGAATTGTATCGCAGCAGTGGTTTTGAGACCATAGATCCTCACATCATCGGCTCTCGGGTCGATGAGACCGTACAGTTCCACCTCCAGGCGCTTGCGTTCGGGTTTGGACAGTTGGCAATAGAAGACGCTGTATTGCAGCGGCATGCCCCAGCGACACATGCACCGATGCACTCGCACTAGTCGGCGTGGTTCACGAATGTCGTAACAAACAAGCAGGTGCCGGGATTCGTGTCTGCTCATGGCTTTGTGGATCGCCCGGAACGATGAAATAAATGATCTGAACGATCCCAGCCAACATGCTGATATGTATAGCGCAGTGCCTCGATGTGGGATTCGAATTGTGCATGCAGCGTTGATGCACTTTTGAGCTCAAAAAAATGCGTCCTGTCCTTGTAGCTGGCATCAGGGGTCATACGCCGCCAGCGTACATAGGCCCAGAGCAGCGGAATTATCAACGCAGGAAGCAATGCCGTTTCAAGGCTTTCATACTTGTTCCGCAAGGTGCGAGCCAGCGGTTGCAGTCCTTCAGTATCGATGGTCGCCTGCATCCATGCCAGGATCTGGGCGCGCAGCCAGTGCAATTCATTTTTCGTGTCGAGCTCAGGGAGAAAGTGAACCAGGTAACTCATCAGCCTCTTCTGATGCGATTGAAAATCACCACAGATGCCTTGCCTGAATACCAGGCTCCATGCGTGATATTCCTGATACCTTCGCCATTCCTGAAAACGCCAGTAATCTCTGCTGTGCTCGATGCGATTGGCCAGTTCACGGGCCCAGTGTACGCCATCGCGCTCGGGTTGGTGAAGAACTGCCTGAAGAGCCCCACGACCATCCTGTATATGAACAACGCCACCTCTGCGCACGATTTCCAGGCAGGCTTGCAGCAGATCAATTTCGTTGGATTGAATCACTGCGCGGGTTACCCTGTGTACGGGAATGAGGGTGTCGGCCTGTTCGGGAATGCTGACGCGCAGCGCATTGCCATCGAGCCGCATTCTGGCGTTCGAGTCGATCAGGTACAGGGTTCGGTTCTGCGTCATGGTATTGATCCCTCGGGGCGCCCCCCTTCACATGGCGAGCTGAAGTGCGCCACGCATGTTCTGGCAAGATGACTGGAATAACGTCGAAACCATGTCCGGTGGATTCCTGCCTGTTGCTCGTATGCGGGGAAGAATACCTGCCTTGCTGCCTTGCCCATTCTGGATGCGCCACCATCCAGAGTGAACTGGTCTGCGCACAGGGTGCGCTCGGCAAATAACCGCCAAACCAGGCGCTCGATTCGTGGGCGCGACATTTCGACAAAATCACAGGCCATGGATTCACGGCTGTGGTCAGGATCATGCAGAAATCCCAGCATGGGATCAAGCCCTGCTTGCGTGATGGCGCGCAGGGCGTCGCTGTGGGCCAGCGTATAACCCAGGGATAAGGCTGCATTCACTGGATCCCGAGGTGGGCGTCGGTTGCGGTCGTTGAATTCCAGTGCAGGCGCAAAAAGGCTGCGGTATGCAGCGAAGAATCTTGCCGAGGCTGCGCCTTCGACCCCCCGCAAAGACGCCACATTGTCCACACGTTGTGCGTTTTTCAGGGCACTTTGCAGGCCATCGATCCCGCGCGTCAGCGAAAGGCGGAGATCTGGCCTGGTGAAGAGTGCGTGCATGAGCAGCCGGCGATCACCGATGATCTTCAGGCTTACGAAGTGGCGCGCCCATCGCAGCAAAGAATCTCGGCACTGGATGAGGCGATACTGCCCCAGTCGACGACTTGCATCACCGTGGCCCATGCCATATAGAAACGCATTGCGTCGTGCGCCGCGGCCCGGCATGGCGATCAGGCTGATTCCGTGCTCGGCCAGGTGCGTCAGCAGGGTACTGTCGATGTTCACTGATCCGGCCAGGATGATGCGGCTGATCTGGCCGAACGGTACGCTATGGGGGCGCTGATTGGGCAGGCGGATCACTAGTGCACCGGCCTGTTGTGCCAGACAGGTACCCCTCTGATCAATCACCAATGTATCCATGGAGCGTCCTATCCGATGTAATAGAAATCCGGGTCCTTGGGCTCGGTCGCGATGCCAAGCGTGGAGACGGGGTGCCGAAGCTCCAGGGGAAAGAAGGCGATGCTGTCGGCACCCAGATCGAGAACCCTGCTCAGTTGCGCTTCAAGTTCGCGCTGTTCGGTGTCGCTGAGCCAGCATTCATAGGCAGATTTCTGCCCGCCGCTTGCATAGCCCCTGACAGCATGCAAAGCGGCTGTCAGCCGTTTGGGTTCACGAACATCATAGGCAACCACGAATAGCTTGCGAGACATGTCGTTTGTTGGTTTGCACTGGACATGGGGATATTCTGCTCCCGGGATAGCGCCGCCTGGTGCGCGGCAAGCTTGCTGATTCCAATCGGGATAGGGGGCAGTCCTTATAGACTGCGCCCCTCCCACACCACCGGGCATGTTGCGTCCACACGAGCGGCATGTCAGTTGCTGGATACGTTGCTTGAGCGTCGCCAGCGCCTTGGTCGCCACCCAGAAGCTGTAGCCCAGGAATTTTCGGTCAGTGAATACACTGGCAACGGCGCCTTTGGTCTCGTTGACCTTCAGGTGCAGCCGAGCATATGACCGCCGCTTCAGGTACACCCGAATCAACCGGATCACTCCGGCATCCGGGATGCGTTTCTGCAGGTGATCGATCAGAATGTCGTGGTTGACGCGACCAAAGAACTTCTCCAGATCCACGTTCACCACGATACAGCGGCCAGACTGAACGTACGACTGAGCAGCAAGCATCGCATCATGCGCACGGCGGCTCGGTCGGAAGCCGTAGCTGTGCTCGCTGAAGGTGGAATTAACGTGAAAAACTGCGTGTTCTGGGCGCGCAGCCCCTGGCCTCTCGGAAGTGGGCGGGGGCGATGATCACGATGAGCCAGAAGGAAATCAGCAAACTGCGGGGGCTTGAGCAGGTGCGCCACGGGGGGCGGTCTAACAGGCTCCGTCTGCGGGCATGTGCATGCGCTGGTGGCCGGGCCCGCTGCGCTGGAAGAGTCGGATATTCTGTTTTGAAACGGTGCGCGCCCCTGATCGGATGACCCTGGTCGTATCCCGTTCCCCATTTCGGCCCAGCTTTGTCCAAGCCTCTCTGTGGCCTGCTGGCTCAGCGCCATCGGCTCGCGTTATTGCTGGTGCGCCTGGCTCTCGGTATGTACCAATCTTGCCGTCAGGCGCGTCCTCAGGTCCATGCGTTCGTGAAAAATGGCCACAATCAGCGCTGGTGCGTCTTTGCGCATCAGGCAAAATAGGTAATGATGCTCACAATGCACCATACGCAATTCCGGATAGATCGCGCGCAGATCCCGGAAGGCCCCTTGGCGGCTCGCCAAGCAAGCCATTCCGCGCTCCAGGGCGGTAATGTAACGGTGCACCTGTACATCGCCCCATTGCGTTCGTGTGTAGCGGATGATGCTGCGCAGATCGGCTTCCGCTGCATCGGTCAGAACGTAGCCGTGCCGGGTCAACCGTGATCCTTGGCGGCCAGTTCTTCATCCAGGATCTCACCGACGCTTTTTGCAGACACCTGTCCGGCCAGACCGTCGCGAATGCGATTGGTCAGAACGGTTTTCAGTTCCTGCCATGCCAGATCGTCAGCAGGGAACAATCGTTCGAGCGTGTATTGCTTGATGGTTTTGCCTTCCAGGGCGGCCATGGCCTTCAGGCTTTGATGTTGCTGGTCCGTCATGTCGATGGTCAGGCGGCTCATGGTAGTGGCTCCGAGATTTTCCTTGGACCCACATTACCACATTTACATAGCCCTATATGGCAAAGTTGCAGCCACCTCTGATGATGCAAGGCATTGGGGTGTGGGCAAGGCACACCTGCAAAAGCGCCCGGAGCACGCGCTCATGAAACGTAACGGCGACTTGTCATGACGCCTGACAGAGCCCCCTGACGCGCGGCAAGTTTGCCGATTCCAAAAACAAAAGCGCCATCCATGAAGAGTGGCGCAAGTGTTTGAATATTGTGGCTCCCCGAACAGAGTTCGAACCTGTGACCTGGGGATCAACAGGCCGTCTCATGCACTTGCTTTACGTGCGCTTTATCTGACAAATGGGACAGAGAGTTTCAGAGGCGTCGGACGGTTCCCAGCGGCAAGAACAGGGTAAGTGGCGAATCTGGCAAGGCAACGAAGCCGTGGTGCCGGTAGAAGGCCGCTGCCGCTTCGTCCTTGGCGTCCACCATCAAGGCGTAGGCGGCAATCTCCGAGCGAACGGCCCGATCGAGTGCATCGGCCAGCAGAGCGCCACCAAGCCCCTGGCCTTTGAATGCCTGACCGACAGCCAGGCGTCCCATGCGAACAGCGGGCACGGTTGGATAGCGCGGCAGCTTCTTGCCGGTGCTGGCCGGAAGGTCAGTCAGCAGCAGGCTTGCCGACGCCAAGGTGTAGTAGCCCGCGATGCGCTGCCTGTCTGCCAAAGCCACGAAACAAGCAGCCACGCGGCGGCGAATGTCCTGGGTGGCCTGTTCTCTCAGGTAGCGATTCAGCGGCTCCGACTCACTGCGGAAAGCCGTACGCTCATGCATTGCGTCAAGCGGTGCGAGCAGGAACGGCGCGCCGCTCATTCGATGCGCAGAAGGAAGCTGGAAACTATCGCAAGGGCCATGTGCGTATCGGCGGCCTGGACATCTCCATCGAAAACCCTGAAGGATCCGAGCGTAGTGGCGTCGATGATAACGGCAGCCGATGGACAAACCGCATGGCCGCACAGACCGGAGAAGCCCCCAAGGAACAGAATTTCACCTACGCGATCAAGCCCGCCGAAGGTGGATATATCATCGAAAGCGACGATGGCGGTGGCCACGTTGTCGCTGGCCGGCCCACGGGTGCGATGTCGCAGTTCGGCACACCGCCCAGGATCTTCAAGCGTCGCGCCGATGCGCTGCTTTTCATGAAGCAACGCAGCATGGAGCCCGCAAAGCCGAGCAACGATGGTCGGACACCGCGTGACGCAGAAAGCGCGGGCGCAGAGCAGCCGGCTGAACAAAATGCAGTAGGTGGGATGTCTTCAGTTCGGGGGCTGGGCGCGCAGGATGCCGAGCAGGATCTCGCAAAAGTGAATGCGACCGAAAGGGGGGTCAGGACAGATAGCAGCAGGCGGGCGTCTCGAAGCAAGAAAAAAAACCTGACCTGTCCCGTCAGAATCGTGATCGCTCCCGGCCGGCCAGCGTCGAGCAGATGAACCGGATTGCAAACAATCCAGATTATGATCGCCTGGGCTTTGGTCGTTCTCCGAACGAAGCGGCAGGCGCCTATTCGCGCCAGTTTCTGGATCGTGCGCGGGCCGCGGTCTTTCACAAAGCCTATGGCGACGAGGCGTTGACTGCGATGTCAGCCGAAAGCGCGGATCCGGAGATCAAAAACATCCTGAATGCGCTGTCGCTTGCCGCACCAAATTTTGGGTATCCGGAATTTCTGGTTGATAAAATGCCAAAGATGTAAAGAAGAAAATCTTTCTCAGCGGATTATCTGATTGATCCTCTTCAGCCTACTCTACTGCCAATTTTCTGTTTCCACCTTCGC
>JBAYOJ010000002.1:0-48400 GCA_041678385.1 Burkholderiaceae bacterium
CCGAAATTCTTGCGTGGGCTGGAGAAGAGCAGTTTTTCCTATTCTGCGACCCTGACGAGGTGCTGGACATCGTGCGATCTGCGTTGCAGAAATTCGGCAAACGGCCATGACCGAAGGCGACATTGTCCGCCTCACCCACTGGGGCCCCTCAATGCTGATACGCCTGGCCCAGGACCGTCACACGCTCGAGCGCCGGTGGCTCGTGCGCAACCAGGCGGGCGTCACGATGTACCTGTCACAACAGTACGTGCGCGGGCGCACGAAGGAGCAGAGCCGATGAGTCACCCATATAGCCGCCGTGCCCGGCGAGAAAAGCGACGCGCGAACCAGCCAACGAATCCGCAGTCGGTGCCCGGTTTGTTCGACTTTCTGGAGGCCTACGACCACCCAGACCTGGCTGACGGCGCGTGGCAGGCCGTGATTGAGGATGGCGTGAAAGCCTACAACGCCGCGTTCGGCCATCACGTCGATCCGTTCGAAGGGTTCATGGCGTACGTCGAGGCGAGGAAGTGATGGTGCGGTTTCTCAGCGTCTGCTCGGGCATCGAGGCGGCCAGCGTGGCGTGGAACCCGCTGGGCTGGCACGCCGTCGCGTTTAGCGAGATCGATCCCTTCCCGTGTGCCGTTCTGGACCATCATTATCCGGACGTCCCGAACCTGGGCGACATGACGAAATTCAAGGATTGGCCTGATGTCTCAATTGACCTTCTTTGCGGAGGAACTCCATGCCAAAGTTTCTCAGTCGCAGGACTCAGAAAAGGACTGGATGACCCGCGTGGCAACCTCATGCTCACCTTTGGTGCAATTGCTGGCCGATATCGGCCCCGCTGGCTGGTATGGGAGAACGTCCCCGGCGTCCTGTCGAGTAACGGAGGACGGGATTTTGGAGCCTTCCTCGGGATGCTGGGCCAACTCGGGTATGGGGTCGCCTACCGGGTTCTGGACGCTCAGTACTTCGGAGTGGCCCAAAGACGCCGACGTGTGTTCGTTGTCGGATATCTTGGAGACTGGCGACGTGCCGCAGCGGTTTTATTTGAGCGCCACAGCCTGTCGGGGGATTCTGCGCCGAGCCGAGAAGCGCGGGAAAGTTTTACCCATGATGTTGCGCCGTGCCTTACAAGCAGTGGCCGAGGCGTCGAGCGCATCGGAGAAACGCGGGGGCAAGACCCCGTTATTGCTCAGTGCCTGACAACAGGGACCGGGCAGCGGTATGACCCGGAGACAGAAACGATATTGCCTGTCGCCTTCACATTGAAGCTGCCAAGCGCTTCTGGCGGCGGCCAGCCAGCCGCTTGCATGACGCCACAAATGGCCGTGCGCCGTCTGACCCCAAGGGAGTGTGAGCGCCTACAGGGATTTCCTGACAACTACACGCTCGTACCGCATCGAGGAAAGCCAGCCGCTGACGGCCCGCGCTACAAAGCGCTGGGTAATAGTTGGGCGGTGCCTGTCGCCCGTTGGGTCGGTGAGCGCATTGAGCAAGTTGAATCATTGGAGGTCGCATGACCAAACCCCCAACCCGCCTCGGCGGCGCAGCCGTGCGTGACCTCATGGCCCCTCTGCAGGACGCCCTGATCGCGCTACGCCTGCACCGAGCATCCGAGTCCCATTATCACGACCTCGCGGCCGCAATCACGATCCTGTACCGCGTGTCCGAATCGGTTGCAAAGCACCGGCACCTGCTGCCCGAGATACAGCCGGCAGTCGGAGCACTAAACGCGATCTATGACCGCCGTCAGCAACGCACGGTCGAATCATTTTGGAGCGGTACTGAGGCCGAAATTGATGCGATCCAGACGGCAGTCGAAATCTATCGTGCTGTCATCTTGACCACGACCGGGCCGCGCATGGCAAATGTGATCCGCCGGGTCGCCCGTGATTTGACACAGGATGCACTGAAATGACCATCAACACACAGAAGCTGCGCGACCTGGTCGCGGACGTCAATGTCGCGACGGAAGCTCACGGCGAGACGGAATGGTATGCGCCGCCAGGAACAGGGAGACAGTGATGCGTGAGCGCCCCATTTTGTTTTCCGGTCCGATGGTGAGATCCATCCTGGCCGGGCACAAGACGCAAACGCGGAGGGTCATCAAGCCGCAGCCGCGAGGCCACATAGCATGGAAAAACGACCGTCAGTGGATTGTCAGCGGAACCGGCGAGATTGGCGACACTGGCCTGCACTGCCCTTACGGCGAGGCGGGCGGCCGGCTGTGGGTTCGCGAGTCATTCCAGTTTGCAGCAAGCCTCGATCACCTGTCGCCGGGCGCGGTCGCTGACAAATGCTTGGACGCCGGATACAGCACACCATGGGCGCCGACGCAATATGAGGCAGACGGCCAACGCACCGGCAGCTGGCGAGGGTTCGACACGCCGCCCGTCGTCACGGAGCCCGGCAAGTTGCGCCCCAGCATCCACATGCCCCGCTGGGCCAGCCGCATCACGCTGGAAATCACCGGCGTGCGCGTGGAGCGGCTGCGGGATATCAGCGATGATGACGTGATTGCGGAGGGAGTCGACAATTTGATCGCCGCAGAAGCTGTCGGGAAGTCGCCATTGAAGATGGGGCTAGCCGCGACGTGTGGCTTTGCCTACCTGTGGGACAAGATCAACGGCCCAGGATCGTGGGAGTCCAACCCCTGGGTGTGGGTCGTGGAATTTCGGAGGATCACGCAATGACAACCAAGACTGACATCACCCAGGACACCCTGGAACGCGCCGATTTCGAGGCGTGGGCAGAAAAGCGCGGAGTATGGCCCCGACTTACACATGAGGAAATATTCTCAGCTGGCTACCAAGCAGGCCGAGCCGCCCTGCAATCGCAGAAGCCCGAGCCAAATGACCTGATGCTGTCGGGAGTGATCCGAATGCCTTTTGAAATGGCAATGGCAAGCGAGATTTCCCGATTGCAGTTTTATCAACGGGCACAACAGGCACTTAATGAGCTGGAAGCCCTGCAATCGCAGGATAGGGAGGATGCGGAAAGGTACCGCTGGCTGTGCGACAAGTTCGGCATCACGAAGCTTCCGTGCGCCATTGAGAGAATCATTGCGGGTGATGTGTACGTGGCTGACGGTAAGGTGGGTATTGACGAAGCCATCGACCACGCCCGCCGCATTGAGGGGGGGGAGCGAAGCCATGAACGCGCTCACTGAATGGATGAAGGCTCAGCCCAAACCATGCGCTCTAACTCAATGGGCGCAGGCGCAGAAACGACCGTGCCAGTTGACCCTTGCCGCCCAAGAGATTCGTCGGCAAATGCGCCGCATTGAGGGGGGTGGGGAATGATAGTCACGCTCTACAAACAACCAGATGGTAGGACGCAGGAAATCGACGTAAAGAACGTCCTGCCTGACGACGAAGAATTCTTCACCCGGCATGAAATTGATATCAGCATGGAAGACGTGGGCGGCATGTTCGCGCTCTACGCTGATATAGGACAGACGGACGAGGATGGCGAGCCTATCGAGTTGATCGAGCTGTCTCAAGGTCGCTCATGCGAAGAAGCCCTCAGCGCCCTGCGCAAATTGTGCGAGGAAGAATTGAAATGAACACTCACGACATTGAACTGCCGCCGTTGCATTATGATGAACTGCCAGAATACGGTGACGCTATACCGGCTATGCATAGTTATGCGAGGAAAGCCATCGAAGCCGACCGCCAGCGCAGGGGTGAGCCTTACAACTATAAACGTATCGGCTGGGAGCTTGAGCGAACAGCTATGGGCGATGGCTTTTATGGAAACGCCCTACGTGTAGCAAAAGATATCCCAGGGGTATCTAGTGAAGATCGAGCCGTGCTTGACCGTTACGCAACCGGAAAGCAGCAGGGCACTGATCACATAGCCCTACAAAACATTGCGCTGAATATATACATGACCCCACAACCAGCCACCCCAGTTATCAAGGAATCCTTGACAGTTGCCGAGCCAGCGCAGGAGGTGATCGAGGCATACGATGCGATTGATAATTTCCTTCGCAACAATCTTTACGATGATGATTACGCTCTGTATTCAAAGGCATTGGACGATGTGTTTAGCTACGGCCAGCCCGCACAGCCTGCCGCGAGTGCGGAGCCGATTGGCTACATCACGCCCGCCGCAATCGACCTGCTACGCGAGGGCCGATACGTGACGCTGTGCCCGACCAGCATTGACCAGGGTGTGCCCGTGTTTCTCGGTGCCGAGCTTGCCGCGAGTGTGGGGCCGACGCGGTGCGGGGATTGCCCTCCAGATGACGAGTTCGCCGAGGATCTCGCTCGTATAGACGACGAATTAGGAATCGACACGTGGGAATTTGATCCCGGCGTCACACTTGAGGCGATCCGAGAGTTAAAGAAGTACGTCGAAATGCTGGAAGCCGCCCCTGTAGCGCAGGAGCCGTGGCAGTCCCTGGCCGCAGCACTCTACCAGGCGGCGGGTGCCTACGACATGCCCGTGCGCTTCCTCGACGTGCTCAGCGCGGCCGCCAACGGTGAGCCTTTTGCGCACTTGATTGATGGGCTTTTGCCTGTGGAGCCGCCTGTAGCGCAGGAGCCTGTGGCTTTTCTATGCCGGGAGTGCGACGAAGAGGGCTGGTCAACCTACGCTGTGATGCCACACGAGGTGCCGTCCACGGGCGAATTTCTGCATGTCGAGCCGCTCTACGCCTCGCCCGTTGCCGCACAGGCGCCTGTGATCGTCAACCAGCAGATGACAACTGACTTGCTCGAGCGTGTGTCCGACGCGCTTGGACGATTTGTCAGCGACGAGGGGTGGACTCAGGCCGACATGGATCTGTGCGACGAATTCAGTGCTGCACTCGCAGTCCTGTCCAGCGTCCAGGATCGGGAGGATGCGGGCGATCCCCTTCAAGGGGCCGCAAACTGGCTGGTTGAGGCCCTCGTGGATTGTGGGCCGGCTGACCTGCAAAACCGACTTCTCATCGCTCACAACCGCGCCTGCCGACTGCTGGACGCCGCTATCGACGCCGCCCGTGCGGCAAAGGAGAAATCGTGAGCGTCATTACATTTTTCCTCGGCATCGCGCTGGGCGTGTGTCTTTATGCGATCGCGCGGTGGGTAGAGTATTTTGTGGAGGTCCGGCTGGAGGATCGGCGGAAACTGGGAGGCCAACGATGATCACGATGGACGAGTCGCGGCTATCTGAGCTGCTGGCCGAAGCCGCCCGGCGTGGCGCTGAGCAGGCCATCAGCGACCTGACTCTATACACCAAACAACAGGCCTGCGAAATGCTGGGTATCAGCTACAACACGCTGCAGCGGCGCATCGTCGAGCGGAAAATCCGGATCGTGGACGGCAGGATCCCAGGCGAGGCGATCCGACAGTACCTATCCGAGCGAGGCCGCAATGTCTGAGACGCTTGGGTTGTAGTAGACCATCGCCATTTTCGGGTCGGACCAGCCCATGATCTTGCACAGGGTCAGCACATCTACACGCTTGGCCATCATCGTGGCGGCCGTGTGCCGCGAATCGTGGAACGTGAAGCCGGACAGCCCCAGCATGCACCGATGTTTTCGGAACAGGGCGTCGAGCTGTCGGGTGGTGATCCCGAATACCAGCGTATCATCGAACCCGCGCATCAACCCTATGTATCGGCGCGCCCGACGCGAAAGCGGCACATTCCGCGCCCTACCGTTTTTCGTGGTCGGCAAATGTACGTGATCATCGAATACACGCGCCCAGGCCAGTCCGCACAACTCGCCCGCCCGCATTCCCGTAGATAGGGCCAACAGAAAGCACACCGCCACGGCCTGCGTGAGGGTTTTCACGTCCTGCCCATGCCTCATGCTGCGCAACATCGCCCGTATTTCGCGTGTCGTGATCGTGCGTTCGCGGTGCGGCGAGGGTGGCGGGCGGCGAACGTCGCCGCATGGGTTTTCATCGATCCAGCCCCACTCAAGGCGCGCGGACTCGAATACGGATGACAGCAGATTCATTTCGCGGCGCACTGAGGCAGGCCCCACCTTGGTCCCACGCGAGTCCCGGAAGTCTGCGACGTGCTGTGCGGTGATCTGGCTCAACGGCAAGTCAAGCGGTAGTCGGTAAAACTCAAAGGCCGAGAGCCTGACCTGTTCCCAGTGTTCGCCCTTGTGCTTGGGCGAGACCTCGTCCGCGTATCGGCGCAGGGCCTGGCGTAAGGTATGCTGGTCTGGTAGCGGGGTTTTCGCCCGATTGACGATCTCCAGCTCACGCTGAGCTGCCCATGTCACGGCCTCGCGGCGCGTCGCAAACAGCCTGCTGTCGCGCACGCCTAGTTTTTTGATTTGTGCCCGCCAGCCTTGGGCGATTTTCTGGATTGACGCCATTGGGGCATTGTGTGGGGCCGCTGTGGGGCCGGACGTTGCAAACTACTGCTATCCGGCCATCCAAATCTTTCAGCGGCTACCCGCGAACCTGTTGATATTGAAAGATTTTGATTCTATACGATCAACAGATTTCTATTAAGTGGTGCCCAGGAGAGGACTCGAACCTCCACACCTTGCGGCACATGGACCTGAACCATGCGCGTCTACCAATTCCGCCACCTGGGCACTGCATAACGTGTATGCTATAACCTTTGCCGAAGTCGCAACACACTGACCTCGAGCGAATGCGAAACTATACATCACTATTTTTTTGGATGCAAACACCCTTTGAAAAAGCGCAACAACAACGACAATAATCTTTCCGCTTGCCCAGAACCCGCTGCCGATCTGCCGGCAGACTATGATCCAACGGTCCCGACGCGAGAGCAGATCCTGCAGTATCTGCGCCAGGCCGGCAAGGCCATGACGCTCGATGCCCTGGCTGACGCCGCCCAGGCCAGCCTGCCACCCTCCATTGGTTTCATTCGCCGCATCAAGGCCATGGAACGCGACGGCCAGTTGCGATTCAACACCCAGGGCCGCTTGCAGGTCTGCAAGAATACGCAGTTCATCACCGGCGTAGTCCAGGGCCATCGCGATGGCTTCGGTTTTCTGATCCGCGATGACGATGGCCCCGATCTTTTCCTGTCACCACACGAAATGAGCAAGGTGCTGCACGGCGATCGCGTGCGCGCCAAAGACCACGGCGAATACCGCGGGCGGCCCGAAGGTGCCATCGTCGAGGTGCTCGAGCGCCGTACGCTCAGGCTCGTCGGGCGCTTTCTGAAAGAACGCGGCGCCTATGTGGTGGCCCCCGAAGACCAGCGGATCAAGCATGACATCCTCATCAGCCCGCAGGATACGGCCGGGGCCGAGCCCGGCCAGGTCGTCACGGTGCAGATCCTGCGTCAACCCGCCAGCCATGTCCAGGCACAGGGCCGTGTCGTCGAAGTCCTGGGCGAAATCGATGACCCCGGCATGGAGATCGAGATTGCCGTGCGCAAGTTCGACGTACCGCACGAATTCTCGCCCGAGACGCTCGCCGAAACCGACAAGGTGCCCCAGACCGTGCAGGCGCGTGAACTGGCCGGGCGCATCGATCTGCGCGACCAGCCATTCCTGACCATTGACGGCGAAGACGCGCGCGACTTCGACGATGCGATCTTCTGCACCGAAGCCGACCTGGGCACCGGCAAGCGGGCCAGGCCCGGCTGGCGCCTGCTCGTGGCCATCGCCGATGTCAGCCACTACGTACGCGAGCGCAGCGCGCTCGATCAGGATGCGCTCGAGCGCGGCACCAGCGTGTACTTTCCGCGCCGTGTGATCCCCATGCTGCCCGAGGCCCTGTCGAATGGCATCTGTTCGCTCAACCCGGCCGTCGACCGGCTGGTGATGGTCTGCGACATGACCATACCCATGCAAGGGGCACGGGCGGGCACGGTGATTGCCTATCAATTCTACGAGGCGGTGATTCAGTCGCGGGCGCGCACCACGTACGATGACATCTGGGCGGCGCTGCAGCAGGCCGAGGGGCCTTCGGCCCAGGCACTGGGTGAACTGCTGCCCCACGTGCAGACGGCCTACGCACTTTTCCAGGCCCTTCAACAGGCCCGGCGCAAACGCGGGGCCATCGATTTCGAAACCGTCGAAACCCGCATCATCAGCAATCCCCTGGGGCGCATCGAACGCATAGAGCCCGCGGTGCGCAACGATGCGCACCGATTGATCGAAGAATGCATGCTGGCTGCCAACACCTGCGCGGCCGACTTCATCGTGCGCAACAAGGCAAATGCGCTGTTCCGCATCCACGAGGGTCCCACGCCCGAAAAGCTGCAGGCGCTGCGCGAGCACTTGCGACTGCTGGGGCTCAGCCTCGAAGGCGGTGATGAACCCGCCACCGCCGACTATGCCAGGCTGATACAGCAGAGCCGCTCGCGGGCCGATTTCAACGTCATCCAGACCCTGTGCCTGCGGTCCATGCAGCAGGCCATCTACAGCCCCGAGCAAAGCGGGCATTTCGGTCTGGCCTACGAACGCTACACGCATTTCACCTCGCCCATACGACGCTATCCCGATCTGCTCGTGCATCGCGCCATACGCGGCATCCTGCACCGCAAACCCTACCACCCGCCCGTGCTGCCCGGCCTGTCCCCAGATCCCGCACTGCCTGTGCGGCAGCGCGAAAAAGAAGCCTGGGAGGCCCTGGGCGACGTACTGTCGGCCCGCGAGCGGCGCGCCGACGAAGCCTCGCAGGATGTCGAAGCCTGGCTCAAATGCTGGTTTGCCCGCGAACATGTCGGCGAGGTCTTCAGCGGGCACATCAGTGGCGTCACCGGCTTTGGCGTGTTTGTCACGCTCGACACCCTGTACGTGGATGGTCTGGTGCATATTTCAGAGCTGGGCGGCGATTATTTCCAGTACAACGAAGCGCAGAACGAACTGCGCGGTGAACGCAGCGGCTTCAGATACCGCCTGGGCGACGCCCTGCAGGTGCAGATTTCCCGGGTCGATCTCGAATCCCGGCGTATCGACTTTCGCCTGGTACGCGGGGAAGACGCCAAGACACTGCTGTCCGACGCAACAGCCAGCGCCGAGGCACCCGCGCGGCCACGCAAAAAAGCAGCCAGCACGAAGCCCGCTGCCCTGCGCGGCACGACAGCGCGACAGCGCCGGGCCCAGGTCAGGCAAGACGACCGCCAGAGTGCCAAGCGACGCAGCTGAAGCACCCCATACCCAGCCCGAACCACACTGAACCACTGACAGAACAGCAGGATTGAAGATGTCTTCCCAACAGGTACTGGTCGGCTTTCATGCCTTGCAGGCGCGCTTGCGCCATGCACCGGACACCGTGCGCGAAGTGTTCATGGATGCCTCACGGCGCGACGCCCGCATGCAGCGCTGCCAGCAGCAGCTCGATGAAGCCGGCATCACCTGGCGCGCGGTGGATGCATCACGCCTCGATGGGCTCGCCGGCGGCATCCGGCATCAGGGCATCGTGGCCCTGGCGCACCCACGACCACTGGCCATAGGCATCGATGACGTGCTCGACCCTCTCGAAGATCGTGATGAAGCGGCCTTCCTGCTGATTCTCGATGGCGTGTCAGATCCACACAATCTTGGCGCCTGTCTGCGCACGGCAGATGCCGCGGGCGTGCACGCGGTGATTGCCCCCAAAGACCGTGCCGTGGGTCTGAACGCCACGGTGCACCGCGTGGCCTGCGGCGCAGCCGACACCATCCCCTACCTGACCGTCACCAATCTGGCACGCACCCTGCGCGCACTGCGCGAGCGTGGCATCTGGCTGATCGGCACCGATGATCAGGCGCCAGGCAGCCTGCACCAGGTCGAGGCACGGCGCGCGCTGGGCTGGGTCATGGGGTCGGAAGGCCATGGCATGCGGCGCCTGACGCGCGAGACCTGTGACGAACTGGTGCACATCCCCATGCTGGGCGCTGTGGAGAGCCTGAATGTCAGCGTCGCCAGCGCCATATGCTTATATGAAACCGTACGCCAGAGAAGCCCTGCAAAGGGTGGATAATGATGAGCTCGATGACCTGCATGCGCATTGCCTGGCCAGCCGATCCTGACCCAGGGCCTCAGGTCGACACATCTGGCCGACGATCACCCACAGGCCCGGCTACTTCATTCAACACCCCGTACTTCAACACCCCGTACTCCCGATCATGAGCAAATCCGGCTTTACCACCCAACTGGTACACCACGACCACCGCGCCCATCTGCAGCACGGCGAGATCCACCAGCCCATCCACCCTTCGACCGAATACGCTTACACCGATGCCCGCGAGCTCGCGGCTGTATTCCAGGGCAAGCCGGGCTACACCTACGCCCGCCAGGGCACCCCCACCACCGCCTCGCTGGAAGCCAAGATCACCGAGATGGAAGAAGGCCAGGGCACCGTCACCTTCGCGACGGGAATGGCGGCCCTGACGGCCACATTCCTGACGCTGTTGCGCAGTGGTGACCACCTGATTTCCAGCCGGTATATTTTTGGCAACACCAACAGCCTGCTGATGACCCTGGAGAACCTCGGCATCGCCGTCACACTGGTCGACGCCACCGATGTCGCCCAAGTCGAAACCGCCCTGAAAGCAAACACGCGCATGGTCTTCGTCGAGACGATCGCCAACCCGGGCACCCAGGTGGCGGATCTGGAAGGCATTGGCCGGCTGTGTGCGCAGCACGGGCTGGTCTATGTGGTCGACAGCACGCTGTCCTCGCCGTGGCTTGCACCGGGTCGGCGCTTCCAGGCATCACTGGTCATCAATTCACTGTCCAAGCATATCGGCGGGCATGGCAATGCTCTGGGTGGCGCCGTTACCCAGACCGGGCTGTATGACTGGCGCCATTACCCCAACATCCACGACGCCTACCGCAAGGGTGACTCACACAACTGGGGCCTGTTGCAGATCAAGAAAAAAGGCCTGCGCGACATGGGGGGCACCTTGTCGTCGGATATGGCCCACCGCATCGCGGCCGGCGCCGAAACCCTTGCCCTGCGCATGACGCGCATCTGCAGCAATGCACTGGCTCTGGCACGCTTTCTCGAACAGCATCCCAAGGTACAGAAGGTCCACTACCCAGGCCTGCCCGTACACCCTCAGCACGACAGGGCGGCACGCTGGTTCGGCAACCGTTTTGGCGGCCTGCTGGGGGTCGAACTGCATGATTCGGTCGACGTATTCGATTGTCTGAATCGCCTGCGCGTGGTGGCTCTGGCCACCCATCTGGGCGATAATCGCACCCTGGTGCTGCCGGCTGCACACACCATCTACTACGAGATGGGCCCCGAACGGCGCGCACTGATGGGGATCCCCGACGGGTTTCTGCGCATCTCCACAGGGATCGAAGACGAGGCCGATCTGATCGCGGATTTCGGCAATGCACTGGCAGAATCCCCCTGGCAGGGTTAACCCGAAAAACGTTCTGTTTTATCTGCAGAGTTCAGAAAACATGCGGGTTTCAGGGATTTTTTTCTTGACACTCCAGCCATTCGTAGGCCTAATACGCCTTAGCCAGTGCGCTTGCCCACTTGGGGTGCATCGCATGTTCTGGCGCACGGCAGCATCATTCATCGAACCTCTGGCAGTCCGTGTTGCCAGGGCAAAACAATCACAGGGGTAATCCGTCAATGAACAAGACCGAGCTGATCGAAAGCATCTCATCCAAGACCGACCTATCCAAGGCAGACGCAGGCCGTGCCCTCGAGGCCTTCATCGAAACCGTCAAAGCCACCCTCAAGAAAAAAGATTCGGTCACCTTGGTCGGATTCGGCACTTTTGCGGTCACCGAACGCGCGGCGCGCACCGGGCGCAATCCGCAAACGGGGAAGGAAATCAAGATCAAGAAAGCGTTCGTGCCCAAATTCCGTCCAGGCAAGGCACTCAAGGACACGGTCAACGCCAGGAAATAAGCATACGGGTGTTCCTGTCTGCCTGCAGCCACCCCATGGTGGCTTTTTCAATTACGCGCTACAATGCGGCTCCTGCATCTGGCGTGCGCCCGAAGCAGCCCTGGGGGTGCTTAGCTCAGTTGGTAGAGCGGCGCCCTTACAAGGCGTAGGTCGGCGGTTCGAACCCGTCAGCACCCACCACACCCATGGGCCACCTGCCAGTCGGCGGGTTCTTTTGCGCAACCGGTCAGTTACCCCAACATGCCTCCCATGCACCCTTCCAGCGGCGCGTCTGCCTGCAGGCCAGAGGCGCTGGCCCTGTTCGACGACATCATCGACGTGCGCACCCCGGCTGAGTTTGCCGAAGATCACATCCCCGGCGCAGTCAACGCCCCGGTGCTCGACAATGCCGAGCGCGCGCTGATCGGCACCCTGCATGCCCAGGAGTCCGCATTCAAGGCCACGCGCACCGGTGCCGCACTGGTGGCCCGGCACATTGCAGAACACATCGAAACCCTGTTTGTCGACAAGCCGCGCAACTGGCGGCCGCTGGTCTATTGCTGGCGGGGTGGCAAGCGCTCGGGCGCCATGGCCACCTGGCTCAACCTGATCGGCTGGCGCGCCCGCCAGCTCGAGGGGGGCTACAAGGCCTGGCGGCGGTACGTCATCGAAGAACTGACGACCCTTCCAGGTGCCTTCGAGTACGTCATCCTGACGGGCCCCACGGGCTCGGGCAAGACCCGCCTCCTGCAGGCGCTGGCCACAAGTGGTGCACAGGCACTCGATCTCGAGGCCCTGGCGTGCCACAGGGGCTCCCTGCTGGGGGCCCTGCCGGATCAGGCCCAGCCGGGCCAGAAGCGTTTCGAGACCTTGCTGCTGCAGGCGCTGCAGCAACTCGACCCCCACCGTCCGGTATTCATCGAGGCCGAAAGCAGGCGCATCGGCCATATCAGCCTGCCTGATGCCCTGTTGCAGGCCATGCATGCCGGCCGCTGCGTACGCATCCGCACCTGCCTGCCCAAGCGGATCGAATTCCTGCTGCAGGATTACGACCACCTGTTCCAGAATCCAGACGCCTTCAGTCAGGCTCTGGACAAGCTGATCGGGCTGCACAGCCGCAAGACCGTGAGCCATTGGCAGGCCTTGATACATGAACAACGCAAGGCCGAACTGTTCACGGCGCTGGTCGAAACACACTATGATCCGGCCTACCAACGCAGCAGCCATCACCACTTTACCTGGCTGGATCAGGCGCCGACCCACGATTACGATCCGACGGCAGCCGACCAGACCGGGCAGGCGCGCGCATTGATCCGGCGACTCGATCTCCCGCAGGCCGTGCAGGCCTGAATCGAATCCGGCAAGAACCCAATCCGGCAAGAATCCAACCCCACTCCATCATGAACGACATGCGCACACCCATCCCACGCCTGACCTCGCTATCCCACGGCGGGGGCTGCGGCTGCAAGATTGCCCCGGACGTCCTGGCCCGGCTCGTAGGCCAGGCGTTGCCTGCCGGTGCATTTCCCGACCTGCTCGTGGGCACCGAGTCTTCGGACGACGCCGCGGTGTATCTGCTCAATGAGCACCAGGCACTGGTAGCCACCACGGACTTCTTCATGCCCATCGTGGATGACCCCTATGACTTCGGCCGCATTGCGGCCACCAATGCGCTGTCCGATATCTACGCCATGGGTGGCCGACCCATCATGGCGCTGGCCCTGGTCGGCATGCCCATCCAGGTGTTGCCCACGGAAACCATCGCGGCGATTCTGGCCGGGGGCGCGGCCGTGTGCCAGAGCGCCGGCATTCCAGTTGCCGGCGGCCATTCGATCGACTCGGTGGAACCCATCTATGGGCTGGCAGCGATGGGCCTGGTGCACCCGGACCACATCAAGCGCAACAATCGGGCGCTGGCCGGCGATGCCTTGCTCCTGACCAAGGGCCTGGGCGTGGGCATCCTGTCGGCCGCCCTGAAAAAAGAGCAACTCAGTCCGGCTGGCTACCAGACCCTGATCCGCAGCACCACCCAATTGAATGCCATCGGCAGCGAACTGGCCGCCGAGCGCGACGTGCACGCGCTCACCGATGTCACCGGCTTCGGCCTGCTGGGCCATACCCTCGAACTATGCAAGGGTTCCGGGTTGCAGGCGCAGCTCGACTTCGGTGCACTGCCCTGGCTGCCCGAAGCCATGGATCTGGCACAATCAGGCATCCGCACCGGCGCATCGGCGCGCAACCTGAAGGCCTGTGCACACGCGCTCGAGCTGGATCCCGCCCTGCCCCCGCACGCTGTCGACCTGCTCACCGACCCGCAAACCTCGGGTGGCCTGCTGATTGCCTGCACGCCCGCATCGGCTGCCACGCTGGTGCGTCGCTTGCAGGACCAGGGCTTTGAGTATGCGGCACAAATTGGTACCCTGCAGGCAGGCACCCCTCTTGTAAAAGTCATGTGAACCGACATGCCATATCTAATGGTGATATCCGACGGAGATCCTGAATGCGCGACCCTCTGATGATTGCCCGCAACGCTCGGATTGACATCGGTCTGCCACCTGCGCTGGCGAACCGCCATGGCTGCATCACGGGCGCCACCGGCACCGGCAAGACCATCACCCTTCAGGTGCTGGCGGAAGCCTTTTCGCGCATCGGCACGCCCGTGTTTCTGGCCGATGTCAAGGGCGACATGGGTGGCATCTCTCAGGCGGGCCAGCCATCGCCCAAACTCGAGCAACGGCTGCATGAACTGGGCCTGCCCGAGCCGGCCTGGGGCGCCTGCCCGGTCACGTTCTGGGATATCTTCGGCGAGCAGGGGCATCCCATACGGGCCACCGTGTCCGATCTGGGCCCGCTGCTGCTGGCACGCATGCTGGACCTGAACGACACGCAGGAAGGCGCGCTGAACGTGGTGTTCCGGGTCGCCGATGACGAAGGCCTGCTGGTTCTCGACCTGAAGGACCTGCGCGCCATGCTGCAGTTCGTGGCCGATCACGCGGCCGAACTGCGCACCCGTTACGGCCTGGTGTCCGCGGCTTCGATCGGCGCCATACAGCGCAGCCTGCTGCGTCTCGAAACCGAGGGCGTCGAGACCTTCTTCGGCGAACCCATGCTCGATCTGTTCGACTGGTTGCGCACAGACGCGCGCGGGCACGGCATGATCAACATCCTGGCGGCCGACCGGCTGATGCAATCGCCGCGCCTGTATGCGGTTTTCCTGTTGTGGATGCTGGCCGACCTGTACGAACGCCTGCCCGAGGTCGGCGACCTGGCCCAGCCCAAGCTCGTGTTCTTCTTCGACGAAGCCCACCTGCTGTTCAAGGCGGCACCCCCCACCCTGCTCGAAAAAGTCGAGCAAGTGGTGCGCCTGATCCGTTCCAAAGGTGTAGGGGTCTATTTTGTCACGCAGAATCCAGCCGATATCCCGGACAGCGTCCTCGGCCAGTTGGGGCATCGCATCCAGCACGCCCTGCGCGCCTACACACCGCGCGACCAGAAGGCGGTAAAGACCGCGGCGCAGACCATGCGTCCGCGCTCGGGGCTGGACATCCAGGCCGCCATCACCGAACTGGCGGTGGGCGAGGCCCTGATCTCGCTGCTCGATGAAAAAGGCCAACCCAGCCCCACCGAACGGGTCTGGATGTTCGCGCCGGGCAGCCGGATCGGCCCCATCACGCCTGCCGAGCGAAACACCCTGCGGTCCGCTTCCCTGCTGGCGGGCAAGTATGAAACCGCCATCGACCGTGAATCCGCCTGGGAAATCCTGCAGAAAAGAATGGCGGATGCGGCGACACGGGCACCGGAAATACCCCCGCACAGCCCCAGTCAGCCCGGTATGGGCAGTACGGTGAACGACTTTCTGTTCGGCTCCACAGGCCCACGCGGCGGCCGGCGCGACGGAGTAGTGCAGTCCGTGGCCAAGAGCATGGTGCGCAACACCGCCAATCAACTGCTGCGTGGTCTCATGGGGTCGCTGCTCGGACGGCGCCGATAATCGGGAAATCCCCGATGGCAATCAGCCGGCCGGGTTCTTACACTGAAGCTGCTACCGTTCGGTAGTTCTTCAACACACTTCCCGTGTTGTCTGGGCACTGCGCACATGCAGTGCCTGCTGCCACAACGGCAGCAAGGCCCCGCCAGAAGGCGGGGCCTTTACGTATTCACTGCAGGCCGCGTATCCATGCAAAAATGGCGTATGTTCCGTGTACGTCTCTATGGCCTGCTGCTCATCTGCGCCGTGCTCGCCTCCTGTGCGGGTGTGCCGCCGCGCGGCCTGCCGGGCGCGCCCTTCATCGCGTCACCCAGTTTCGACGAACGGCGCCCCAACCTGGTCGTCATCCACCATACAAGCAACCAGGACCTGCGTGATTCCCTGCGCACCCTCACCTCGACAGCCCGCCAGGTCAGCGCGCACTACCTGATCAGCCGCGATGGCCGGATCCTGCAACTGGTCGACGAGCGCAATCGCGCCTGGCATGCCGGGGTGTCGTGGTGGAACGGACAGACAGACGTCAACTCGGCCTCGATCGGCATCGAACTGGACAACGACGGCAACGAGCCTTTCGCCGCTGCACAGATCCAGGCGCTTCTTGTACTGCTCGCAGACCTGAAAGAGCGCTACCGCATCCCCACAGCCAACTTTGTCGGCCATGCCGACGTGGCCCCCGGCCGCAAGGTTGACCCCAGTGCCTGGTTCCCCTGGGATCAACTCGCCCGCAAGGGCTTCGGCCTGTGGTGCAATGGCCCTTTGCAGGATGCACCCGCTGGCTTTGACCTGGATCTGGCCCTGGCCGCCCTGGGCTACGACCCCACCCGGCCCCAGGCTGCACGCCACGCCTTCTTGCTGCATTTCTGGCGCGGCCCGGAACCCGGCCTGCGCGAGCAGAACGCCCTCGCCTACTGTCTGTTGCAGCAGCGAGCAGCCGCCCGCTGACAGGGTTGTCGTCTGGCGGCGCATGCGAAACCCGCCGCAGGGCCAGGTCAGGTTGCGGAGGTCTCAGGTTCACCTTATAATTGCGTGCTTTGGCGCATTAGCTCAGTTGGTTAGAGCGACGGAATCATAATCCGCAGGTCCGGGGTTCGAGTCCCTGATGCGCCACCAGAATTTGTGAACGAAATCAAGCGCTTAGGTCGAAAGACTTAGGCGCTTTTTCTTATGCGCTCCCCTCAGAATGGTCGGTGTCCCGCTCCTGTCCCAAAACCCGAAGTTTGGACAAAAGCTACGCTGGGCTCTTCTACAGCACCACAAAGCCATCACTCGCGTGGATACATAGTCAAATCTTGGTCGTATACCCTTGAGGGTCTTCTACCCACTCTTGAAGATCAGAAGGCTTCCACCCGCATGCCCGCCCACCCAGCCGGACCGGCTGCGGAAATCTACCGTCGGCAATTCGTCTATAGAGTGTCGCCCTGCTAAGTGCCGTGATTTTCATCACATCCGCGATGCGATAGAACGCTGGCGAAGCGTCTCGTATGACGATTTTTTCCAGGCCCGGGTAGTGAGCTTGATGATTCATTGGCACGGTGATCTCCTTATGTCTTTCATGGCCTCAGAATGCATCATTAGTCTTGAGCTGAACACTTGCCCGAGCGTGCTACATCGTAGCCAATCACTCGGTCAAGCATAGAAGGTCGCCTTCTCCTTACTTTGGCACAGCCTGCCCCCTCGCATCCCACCCAGAACGAAGAATGCGCAGCGTTGGCCTGCGCATCCGAGCGGGTCATGCGGTTGCCGTGTATACCGTCAGCTTGGTTTTGGTGGCGCGGTCTTGCCTACGCTCCCCTTCCTGAACCCCCGATCCCCGGCCATGAACACCTCCAGCATGTGCGGGATCAGCGTCACGACGTCAACCGCCTCCCCATAAGTCTGGGCATGTAGCGCTGCGTACCGCTCCAGCTCAGCTTTCAGACTGGCCGGGCAGGCAAAGGTCAACTTGACGGTTTCGGTCTTGGGCAGCGGCCCCAGCCGCAGTTTCCGAGTGGTGCTCATTGTGATACTCCCTTGTTGAAGAACAACGGCTGGTACGGCCGCAGCACCAGATCGCGATTGACGATGATGCGCACCGGCATCCCTGCGCGGATGGTGAGCGTGGGCTGGATGTTCATGTTGCGCCGGGTCATTTCCTGGCCGACCTGGTTGATGCTGTCCTGGGCGCTGTCGCGCCCGGCGATGATGATGCGGTCGCCGTCCTGGCGGTTTTCCGGGGCAGCCAGCTCGGCGCCGACACCCATCAGCGTCGTCAACACGGCCCCGCCGACGATGCGGCCCCAATGCCAGTCCACCCCATCTTCCAGGCCGGCGAAGCCGGCTGGGTCGGTGCCAACCAGGTTATCCAGCGTGAGCGAAGACGTATCGGGCAGGATGACCCGATGCCACACGACCTGCACCCGGCTTTGGCCATAGCTGACCTGGCTGTTGTAGCGGCCCAGGATGCGCGAGCCTTGCGGAATCAACAGGTACTTGCCGGTCGCGGAATCGTAGACGGGTTCGGTCACGGTGCCGATGACATCGCCAGGAAGATCGGACTTGATGCCGGTGACAAGCGCGGCGGCGATGACTGTCCCCGCCACGACCTGATATGGCGAAGCGGGTAATTGCAGATTGCCGGAATTACGGGTTTGGGTAGAACCGGATTGTAGGAACGCCTCTTTCTGGTCTTGCCGGTTCTGTGCGGCCGTGGGATCGGTGGATTGCGCCGCTGTCGAATCCGGCCCAGCGGCCAGCGGATCGAAGGCAGCCAAGGTGTTATCCGTTCCCGACGACACCGGCACGGCCTGCGTGGCCGTCGCCGAAGGCTGGCCAGACTGACCCTGGCCGGTACGGAAGAACACCGGCGAGGCGGCGGCCGCCTCGGCTTCCTTGCGCCTCGCCTCCTGTTCAGCGGCTTGCGCATCAACGCCCGGCGGAGTATAGGTGGCAACCGCTGGCTGCTGGCTGTTGACGATGGCCGGCCCCAAGTCGCCGGGCAGCGGCGGGCCAAGTTCCAGCACATCGGGCGGCACCTCCGGCGCCGGCAGCATGGAGTAGTCGGCAGGCAAGGCGTCCAACCCCTCCGACTTTGACACCCGATCCACGTTGTAAAGCTCGGCCGACTCGCCCGGATCGCGCCGCTGTGGTTGCAGCGACCAGATGGTAGCGCCCAATACAGCCACCGACAGCCCGCCTACCATCAAGGCCAGCGTACGCCGGTTCAGCCGCGTGACGGGCCGGGGTTGGGCGCGCAGCGACACGGTTTCGGGTGCCACCTTATCCGCTATCTGGGGTGGGGTTTCATCAGGTGTGCGTTCCTCGCTCATGCTCAGTTCCTCCGCGCCACGCCATCGGTGCGTTCGATGCGCACCACGTCGCCCCGATCACCGCCCAGACGTAGTTCGGCCGCACCAAACATCCGATCCACGATGTAGTACGGCGGGCGAAAGCGGTAGTTCACCAGTTGGCCGTCGCCTTCGGCGCCGATCACAAAGAGCGGGGGCAACTCCCCTTGGGCAATGCCCGTAGGAAACTGGATATAGACCTTCTGCCCATCATCGAAGGCCCGCAGCGGCTTCCACGGGGGATTGCTGCCGCTGACGGCATAGCGAAAGCGCAGCTTTTCCAGGGCCAGCCCGGTATCGACAGGCGCACCAGCCTGCGCGGCCTGATTCTGGCGTTGCAAGGCCAGCATCCGATCCTTCGGATATTCCCAGGAGACCGACGCCATCCATGCCTTTTCCGTGGAAGTCAGCTCCAGCAGATAGGTGCGCCGATTGGTGGTGATGACAAGGTTTGTCTTCAAGCCAGAGCGGATAGGCTTGACCAGGACATTCACGCGCAAATCCGCACCGCTACCGCTGGAGGTATCGCCCACGATCCAGCGCACGGTGTCGCCGGCCGCGACCGTGACCAATTCCTCGCCGGGTTGCAGTGCAATCACCGTCACGCGCCCCACGCCCGTATAGACCTGATAAAGTGCCCCGTCGCTATAGGGCCAGACCTGAATGGCGTTGACGTAACCCTCGCGGGTGGGCGCAACGCGGGCTTCGGCATTGGCGCGGGATACCCGCACGGTTTCATCGGCGGGCTCGGGCGTGGATTTGCCCGCATCCGTGTCCGGTAAGGGTTTCAATTGCGCCGGTAGCGCCAGGGGTTCGGGTACGGCAACGACTTCAACGGGGCTGGGTGGCTCGGGCAGCAGCTCGGCGGCTACCGGCTCATCGAGCGAGATGGACGGTGGTGGCTTGCCCTGTGTGGCGCAGCCCGCCAGGGCAAGCAGGGTCAACGGAAAAACGCAAATGCGCAAAGTGGGCATCATCGCTGGGCTCCTTCGGACGAATCGAGTTCACGGCTCCACGACAGGCCATTGACGTAAAGCCCCAGGGGGTTCTTGCGCAAACGCGCTTCGGTGCGCGGCGGTTGGTGCACGATGGACACCACCGCCGTCCAGCGCTCCAACCCGGCGGAAGCGCCATTAACGAAGCGGCGCTGCGTCCAGCGCACATTGAAGGACGTGTCGCTCGCGCGCACGACGCTGGTGATCTGCACCGTGACCGACTCCTTGCCGATGCGGGCAAACGGGTCGTTCACCCGTGCGTAATCGTTCAGGACGGCCGCGCCCTTGTCGGTGGTGTAGTCGTAGGCATCCAGCCAGTTCTGGCGCACCACGATGGGGTCGATGGACAGTGACCGCACCAGCGTGATGAAGCGGGCGAGTTGATGAGCGATCTGCGCGTCACTAGGCCGATATGGCGTGGCGGCCTCGCCGACCGCCCGCACCTGGCCCGCGTTGTCCACCTCCACGACATAGGGCGTGACGATAGACTGCATCGAGCGCCACACCAAGCCGCCCGCCATGAGGAGCGCCAGCAGCAGGCAGCCGAAGGCCATCAGCCGCCAGTTCCTGGCCTGCACCCGCGCCGACCCGATACGGTCATCCCAGATCTGGGCGGCGGATTGGTAGGGCGTGGCCGGTTGTGGCGATTCGGCGTAGCGCACCAGCGGTCGTTTGAAACGCATGAGGGTTCCCCTTATGAGTCGGCATCACCACGCAGGCTTGGGCCTTGGCCCGCGCCACCACCGTCGCCCCCGCGCAGCGCGTGGGCGGCGGTCGTGGCCGCCTGCGTCAGTTGTTGTCTGCGATGCAGGCGTTTGGCCCAGGCCGGCTGCGCGGCGGGGCCGGCCTGGGTTGAGGCCGCAGCGGATACACCAGGCCCGGCACCGGAGGCGGCGCCCACCACCCCAGCACCCGAGTGGAGAGCCGACCGGATGCCGCCTGCACTTGCACCGATGGAGCGCACTGCGCCGGAAGCCATGCGGGCGGCCCCCGGAACCATGCGCCCGCCGGCCGCCACTGCACCCCCCACGCCGGTAGCAGCCGCACCGATGGCGACGGCTGTGCCCGCTGCGCCCAAAGTGGCGCCGGCCATCGCCCCCGCGCCCAACTGCGGCCCGCCCGAAACCAGCCCCGTGGCGATGCCCGGCCCGAAGATTCCAAGGGCCAACATAGAGAGCGAAGCCAGCATGATGACCAGCGCATAGTCGATGGACGGCTCATCGGGATGCACCTGGAACTCGGCGAACAGGCCGCTACCTATGCCAACGACCACGGCCAGCACCAGCACCTTCACGCCCGAAGACACCACATTGCCCAATACCTTCTCGGCCAGGAACGAGGTCTTGTTCCATAGCGCAAATGGCACCAGGACGAAACCGGCCAGCGTGGTCAGCTTGAACTCGATCAACGTCACAAAAAGCTGAATCGCCAGCACGAAGAAACTCAGTACCACCACCATCCAGGCGAGGAACATCACCACGATGGGGTCGAGGTTGGCGAACACTTCAGGGAAGCCCGCCATCTCGCCGATCTGCTCCAGAATCGGTGCGCCAGCATCAATGCCGGTCTTGGCGAGCCGCCCCGGTTGCAGGAAATTGCCCATCGACAACGACGAGCCGGAGGCCACCAGGCCCAGCCCGGCGAAAGAGCGAAACAAGATGCTGGCCAGCGCATTGAAGTTGCCAATGATGTAGGCGAACGCCCCGACGTAGAGCACCTTGCGCAGCAGCTTGGCGATCACGTCGTCGCCCTGGCCGCTGGCGTGCCCCAGCGCCCAATACAGGCCAGCCAACGTCATGTCGATGACGACGAGTGTGGCGGTGAGGAACGCCACATCGCCTTGCAGCAGACCGAATCCTGAATCGATGTACTGTGCGAAGGTATCAAGGAAGCGGTCGATCACCGCCACGTCGTTCATGACGCTGGCGCTCCGGTCAGTTGCCGTAGAAGGTCACGGCCTGCGGCGTATACGGTGTGCCACTGCCCTGGAAACGCCGCCGTACCTCGCGGGCACGCTCTGTGGCTGCGACTTGCTGGGCCTGCACCAAAGCAGCGGCACGATCTTGGGTAATCTGAAGCTGCTGGGCCTGAATAGACTGCTTGGCCTGCAAGGCCAGAAGCTGGTTGGTCGCCTGCACGGCCTGCAACGCGCCTTGCGCGGACTGGCTTTGGTCCACCAAGTCGGCCAACGCGCCTTCGTCGTCCTGCAGGTTCTGCGCGGTCTGCGCCTGCACCCGCATGGCGGTGTGCAGGCCATCGAGCGTATTCTGCCAGCGGGCCCGCGCATCCCGGGCCATGCTGTCGCCGCTCACGGTCGCGACGTACTGGTCAGGATACAGGCGGGCAAATTCCTCATCCATGTGCGCCACCCCGTAACTGAGCCCCCGCGCCTGGCCGATCAAACGGTTGGTATTGGAAAGCGTCGTGCGCAGGCGCTTCACGACATTGAAATCCAGGCTGGCCAGATTGCGGGCCTGGTTCATCAGCATCTGCGCCTCGTTCTGAAGCTGGCTGATCTGGTTGTTGATCTGCTCCAGCGTACGAACGGCGGTCAGCGTGTTCTGCGTGTAGTTGGACGGATCGAAGACCGTTTTCCAGGCCCAGGCGGGCGAGGCAACGAGTAACGACGCCGAAAGCACGGCGGCAAGCAACACAGATAGCGTGGGGGTTTTCATGGCAAGGTCTCCAGGGATGAGGGAGAAGGCTCGGAAACAGGCGCGAAGCCGGGGTACTCGGGCAACAGGTCGGCGGCCCAGTCCAGGCCGCGATGGCGCAGCCAGGCGTCCGCAAAGCCGGGGACACCGGTATCCAGCAGGATGCGGTCGATGTCGCGCTGGTCCTGCGGAGTAGACGCCCCGGCAAAGGCCAGCGTGGCTGGCCCCAGGTCTAGATCGAACAGACGGTTGCCCAGGCGCGACTGGTAGTAGTAATCACGCCGGGGCTGGGCGGTCGCGATAATTTCGATCTGGCGGCTGTTCAGCCCAAAGCCCTCGTAGATCGCGCGAATCTGCGGTTCGCTCGCCTGCGGGTTGGGCAGGAAGATGCGGCTCGCGCAGCTTTCGATGATGGCCGGCGCAATGTTCGAATCCTTGATGTCGGCCAGTGATTGCGTGGCAAAGATGACGCTCACGTTTTTCTTGCGCAGGGTCTTCAACCACTGGCGGATGCGGGCGGCAAAGGACGGTTCATCCAGAAACAGCCACGCCTCATCCAGAATCAAGAGAGTTGGTGCCCCATCAAAGCGTTCATCGAAGCGCGCGAACAGGTAGCGCAGGACCGCCTGCACGGCAGCCGGGCTGTGCATCAGCTCCTCCATCTCGAAGCCCTGCACATCGGCCATGCCCAGCCGGTCATGATCGGCGTCCAGCAGCTTGCCGTGCGCGCCGCCCAGCACATAAGGTGCAAGCGCCTGACGCAGCGTGTTTGATTGCAACAACACGGAAAGGCCCGTCAACGTACGCTGCTCGACCGGCGCACCCGCAAGGCTGCCCAGTGCCGACCAGATGGCGGCTTTCTCATCGGGGCCAACCGTCATGCCTTCGTGCAGCAGGCGGCCCTCGATCCATTCCGCCGCCCAGGTGCGGTAGCCTTCGCGGTCGATGCGCGCCAGCGGCTGGAAGGCCACGGCGCAGCCGTCAGTGCGATCGGCGCCCTCCGCGCCCAGGTCGTAGTGTTCGCCCCCCAGCCCCAGGATGGTGGCGCGCATCGAGCGGCCCATGTCGAAGGCAAAGATGCGAGAGCCGGGATACCGGCGAAACTGCTGGGCCAGGACCGCCAGCAGCACCGACTTGCCCATGCCGGTCGGCCCCGCGACCAGGGTATGGCCCACGTCGCCGATATGCGTCACCAGCCGAAATGGCGTAGCGCCCTCGGTGCGCGTCACGATCAATGGCGGGCCGTCCAGGTGGACATTTTTCTCTGGCCCGGCCCACACCGCCGACACCGGCATCATGTGCGCCAGATTCAATGTAGACACAATGGGCTGCCGCACATTGGCGTAGGCATTGCCGGGAACGGACGAGAGCCACGCATCCACGGCGTTCAGCGTCTCGGGGATGGTCACAAAACCCCAACCCTGGATGACACGCTCAACCATGCGCAGCTTTTCATCGGCCACGGCGGGATCGGCATCCAGCACCGTGACGGTAGTGGTGACATAACCGAAGGCCACCTGGTCGCTGCCCAGCTCCTGCAAGGCGGCGTCCGCATCGGCGGCCTTGTTGCTGGCATCGGTATCGACCAGCGGCGACTCCTGTTGGAAAATCGTCTCCCGCAGCAGCGCCACGACGTTCTTGCGCTTGGCAAACCACTGACGGCGCAGACGGCGCAGCTCCTTTTCCGCCTCGGCCTTGTCCATGCAGATAAAGCGCGTACTCCAGCGATAGGCAAAGCCAAGCCGGTTCAGGTCATCCAGAATGCCCGTCCAGGTCGGGGTCGGAAAGCCCCGCACCGACACCACGCGCAGATGCGCATTACCCAGCATCGGCGCCAAGCCACCCACCAGTGCGCAATCGGTCAGCAAGGCATCCAGATAGAACGATACTTGTGGCACGCCAATGCGGTAGCGGCGCGTCGAAATGGTGGCATGCAGGTAGCTGAGCGTCTGGCTGTCGTCCAGCCAGGCGATTTCCGGCATGACGCCATCGAGCAGGTCAAAGACGCGATCCGTCTCCGTGACGAAAGCGGCCAGACGCTCGCGCCAGTCCACGCCTTCGGTGGGGCGGTTTTCATAGAGCAGCCCGGCTGCGCGGGCGCGGGATTCCTCGGGCGGCAAAAACACCAGCGTCAGGTGGTAGGCGCTTTCAAAATGGTTGCCCGCCTGCTCGAAGGCAGCGCGGCGCTCCTGATCGACCAGCCAGGACAGGCTTTCAGGAAAGTCCGAATCGGGGTAGCCCGCCGCCGGGCGGCGCTCGGCCTCGATGAAAAGCGCCCAACCCGATCTCAGGCGGCGCAACGCATTGTTCAGGCGCGCCGTCGTGGCGATCAGTTCGCCTTGCGTCGCGCTATCCAGATCGGGCCCGCGAAAGCGTGCCGTGCGCTGAAAGGAGCCATCCTTGTTCAGCACCACGCCCGGAGCAATCAGTCCAGCCCAGGGCAGCCAATCTGCCAATAAGGCGGGACGCTGACGGTATTCGGCAAGGTTCAGCATGGCGGCATCCCCTTACACATCCAGCAGCGGTTTGTGCTTGATGTGGCGGGCAAAGACCTGCATGAACTGCGGGTCAACGCGCGCGCCCCAGACCGCCAACGAATGGCCGACGATCCACAACACGACGCCTGGTATCCATAGTTGCAGGCCCAGCCCCACCGCGGCGGCCAGTGTGCCGTTGGCAATCGCCACAGTGCGCGGTGCGCCGCCCAGCAGGATCGGCTCGGTGAGCGACCGATGCAGCGGAATCTCAAAACCCGGTGCAAAGCTGGGCGCGCCTTCGGTGTCGGCACTCATACGACCGCTCCACCAGAGAATGAGAAGAACGACAGGAAAAACGAGGACGCGGCAAACGCAATGGACAGGCCAAAGACGATCTGAATCAGCTTGCGAAAGCCGCCGCTGGTGTCGCCAAAGGCAAGCGCCAAGCCCGTGGCGATAATGATGATGACCGCGACGATGCGCGCCACCGGCCCCTGGATGGATTCAAGGATGGATTGCAACGGCCCTTCCCAGGGCATGGAAGATCCGGCTGCCTGCGCCGCCCCGGCCAGCAGCATCAGCAGCACGACCAGCAACAGCCCCTGCGCTGCTGGACGGACAAGGCGCCGCCAGTACCCCACAATGAAAAGCGGACTGACGGCAATACGGACAGCATCAACGGGCATCATGACGCATCTCCAGACGGTTCAGGTGATGGGGAAATCGGTGCAGCCTCGGGCCATGACGTATCGAGCGCGTCGGCCAGTTGATAGCCCGTGGCATCAAAGCCGACCACGCAGGCGGTGCGCTCGATGCGGCGGTTGTGGCCACGCCCGGCGATGTAGATGACGACGTTGACCGCCTCGGCGATGAGCGCACGAGGCGGATTCAGTGCCACTTCCAGAATCAGTTGCTCCAGACGCAAGAGCGCGCCCACGGCAGAGCCGGCGTGGATGGTGGCGATGCCGCCCGGGTGACCCGTGCCCCAGACCTTGATGAGATCGAGCGCTTCGCCGCCGCGCACCTCGCCCACCACCACCCGATCGGGGCGCAGGCGCATCGTGGCACGCACCAGTTCGCGCATCGACACGACGCCGGCGCGGGTGCGCAGCGGCACATGATCATCTGCCGCGCATTGCAGCTCCACTGTGTCTTCGAGCACCAGCACGCGGTCGCCCGTGGCGGCGATTTCAGCCAACAGCGCGTTGGCAAGCGTCGTCTTGCCGGTGCTGGTGCCGCCTGCAATCAGGATGTTCTGCCGTGCGCGTACCGCCTGCACCAGGAAGTCGGCCTGCGCGGCGCTCATCATGCCGTCGGCCACATAGCGCGAGAGCGGAATCACGCCTACGGCACGCTTGCGCAGCGCAAAGGCCGGGCCAGGCGCTGCGGGCGGCAGAATGCCCTCGAAGCGTTCGCCGGTTTCGGGCAATTCGGCACTGAGCAACGGCTGGCCACGATGCACTTCCGCACCGACGTGGGCCGCCACCAGGCGGATGATGCGTTCCCCATCGGCCTCGGACAACTCCAGGCCCAGCGGCGCACGCCCGCTGGAGAGGCGATCCACCCACAGCGAACGGTCGGGGTTGAGCATGATTTCCACCACGTCCAGGTCTTCCAGCGCAGCGGCGATGACCGGCCCCATGGCGGTACGCAGCATCTGGACACGACGATCCAGAGCCACGGCAATCGAGGATTTGGGTAAGGCGCTCATGAGACACGCTCCCGCGACTGGGTTTCAGGCGCCAGCCCATCCAGGCCCACAGGCTCGGGGTGCAATTCCTCCACCACGTCGCGCACCAGACTGCGGCCACGCAGCAGATGGCGGCCAAGCTGCTCGACGAATTGTTCGAATCGAGCCTTGCCCTGTGCCCGGGCAGCATCCTGATGGGCTTCAGGGATGGGTGTGCTCACTGTCAGGTAGTAGCGTACGAAGAGCGCCAACGTCTCGATCTGGATGTTCTGGTCGCGCTCCAAGCGCTCAAATTGACGCGAGAGGCGATCCAGCCGCCGCGCCATCGCCGCTTCGCGCTGATCGCCCGCGTCTGGCGAGAGCCAGGACGCCAAGGCGGCCGCGACGATGGACGACTTGGACACGCCTTTCTTGACAGCCAGCTCGTCCAGGCGCTTGGCGTGTTCGGGATGGATAAAGAGATTCAGGCGGTAGCGGCTCATAGTTGGATTCCATCGTCAGGATCAAGAGAAGCCATGCGCGCCACGCGCTGCATGGCCGGGTCAAACCGACTGGACAGCACGGGCGGCGAATCGTCGTCATCGAGCAGCGACAAGTCGCTGGCCGGAGAGGCGGGTTCGGGAACATAGGCAAGGGTTTCCGTCCACTCAGGCTGGCGACGCGGGCCACCATCGTCCGTTGCAGCAGCCATGTCATGGCTGTCCATCGCGTCGGCTGTGGCAGGCACAGCCGGAATCGCCAGTCCGCTCCAGTCGTCGGGACGGACCGGCGGCGCATCCATGTAGCGCCCGACAGCCAGCGCGGGCGGCGCCAGCACGCGGCGCTTGAAATTGACGTCCGCGTAATAGCGCAGCTTCTTGGCCTTGATCGGTGGACTGCTCCCCACCATCACCACGGCCTCATCGGGTGGAAGCTGCATCACCTCACCGGGGGTCAAAAGCGGGCGCGCCGTTTCCTGGCGCGACACCATCAAATGCCCCAACCAGGGCGCAAGGCGATGCCCGGCGTAGTTGCGCTGCGCCCGCAGTTCGGTGGCCGTGCCCAGCGTTTCGGAGATGCGCTTAGCGGTGCGTTCGTCGTTGGTGGCGAAGGTCACGCGCACATGGCAGTTATCCAGAATCGAATGGCTCTGGCCGTAAGCCTTGTCGATTTGGTTCAGCGACTGCGAGATCAGAAAGCTGCGGATGCCGTAGCCCGCCATGAAGGCCAGCGCCGTCTCGAAGAAATCCAGGCGCCCCAACGCCGGGAACTCATCGAGCATCAGCAGCAACTTGTGGCGACGCTCGATCCCGTCGGAACCGTCCAGCGATTCCGTGAGGCGCCGGCCGATCTGGTTGAGAATCAGTCGGATCAGCGGTTTGGTGCGGCTGATGTCCGAGGGCGGCACCACCAGGTACAGCGATACGGGATGGTCAGCGGCAATCAGGTCGGCAATGCGCCAGTCGCAGCGTGATGTGACTTCAGCTACCGTGGGGTCACGGTACAGGCCGAGAAACGACATAGCGGTGGACAGCACGCCGGAGCGCTCGTTATCCGACTTGTTCAGTACCTCGCGCGCGGCGGAAGCTACCACGGGATGCGGCCTGCCGCCATCCTCATCTGCGCCCAGGTGTGCAATCGTCATCATGCGATGCAAGGTCAGCTCGAAGGGACACGCAGGATCGGACAGAAAGTTCGCTACGCCGCGCAGCGTCTTGTCTTTCCCCGCGTAGAGCACATGCAAGATGGCGCCCACCAGTAGCGCGTGCGAGGTCTTCTCCCAGTGATTGCGGCGCTCCAATGCCCCTTCCGGGTCCACCAGAATATCGGCGATGTTCTGTACATCCCGCACTTCATGCGCGCCCCGGCGCACCTCCAGCAGCGGGTTGTAGCCGGCCGAGCGGCTATCCGTGGGGTTGAACAGCAGGCAGTGCGAGAAACGCGCCCGCCACCCGGCGGTGATCTGCCAGTTCTCGCCCTTGATGTCGTGGATGACGGCCGAATCCGGCCAGGACAGCAAGGTAGGTACTACCAGGCCCACGCCCTTGCCCGATCGCGTAGGCGCGAAGGCCAAGACGTGTTCCGGCCCCTCGTGGCGCAGGTACTGATCGTCATCCAGGCCAAGGAACACGCCGGTAGGCCGGGTCAGCCCTGCCTTGCGAATATCGCTACTGTCGGCCCAGCGCGCCGACCCGTAGGTAGTGACCAATCGCGTCTGGCGCGAGCGCCAGATCGACATGCCGATGGCAATCACGGCGGCCACCAGGCCGCTGCCACCCGCGATCACGCCGCCAGCGTTGAACACTTCTGGCGCATAGGCGCCAAAAAAGAACCACCACTCGAAAAGACGCCAAGGATGATAGATCGGTGTGCCGAAAAGATCGAACCAGGGCAAGCCCAGGCGTGGTTGATAACCCAGCGCGGCGGCAGTCCATTGTGTAGCACCCCACAATCCGGTAATCACAATGCCAAATACAACGGCAATCTGACCGAACAGTACGTTTGCCCCTCTCATGGCCCAGCCTCCAATCCTCCTGGCGCAATTCCGCGCTTAAATGCAACACGGTCATGTGCCTGTTTCTATGAGGATCGGTCCCAGATCGGTGTCGGTCAAAGACCGTTATCGAGACAATGCTGACAAAAAAAGAATCAATTCACGCTGTAGCGAACACGACGAAAACGCCGCAAGCGCGGGTGCGCTGCGGCGTGTCATCAAGGAAAATAAAAGAAAAGCGGCACTCGTCGGGGAAAACCGACAATTCAGAACTTCGGCGGTACCTCAGACGGGGTATAGGGCACTTTGCCGTTGCCATAGAAACGCTTTCGCGTGGCGTCGGCCACCCGGTCGCACAGCACGTCACCCAAGCCGGCGCACTCCGCCTTGCGCTGCTCGCGCAGCACCTTGAGCCGTGCGGGCTCAGTGGATATCTCAAGATCAGGCCTAGCAATATCCGATTGCCCACAGCCCACCAATCCAGCCATCAGAAACGACAGAGCGACTTGCTCCAATGCCCACGCGCTCCTATGGGCCAGACAAGGTCGTACACCCTGCGGTCTCTAATAATTTCAAGGTATTCACACACTCAATAAATTTAGACAAAATTCTTGAATCATCATCGACTCTATGCACCAGATAGGTAGTCAACGTCGGAGATCGACCCGCCAATGGCCGTCCAACAATTCCCGGTATTCGCCGGTCCAAAACATATGAGGAGCCAGCTAGGCTCAATGCAAAACCGGCTGACACCATGACCATCATCAGATCGCGGGACGCCACGCGCTCGGACACCATGGGTTCTTGGTCGGATTGCCGGAGAACACGATCAACCTGGCGCGTGAATCCTTCGCACGCAAACGAGTCGCAAAGAACCAAAGGATAGCGCAATACTTCTTTCAAAGGAATGCGCTTATGAGCCAACAAAGGATGACGTGTCGGTATCACAACCATCAGTGGGTCGCTCCAGACAGCTTGAGCAGTCAGGCCATCGCCAACATCATCCGATTGCGCAAAACCGACATCATACACTTCGTCGCGCAACCCCACTAGTTGTTGGGATAACGGTACCTCAAACAGCCGAATTTCTATCTCAGGACTCTCTTGTCGGCACAATGCCAGCAAAGTCGGAAAACGTGATGGCGCGATGCCATCGGACAAAGCAATGCGCAGCTGTCCGTGAAAACCTTTGGTTACTGACTCCACTCCATCGCATGCATGTTGCAAAGCAGCAAAGACACGCGGCACGCGCACCAGAAACACCTCGCCTGCACGGGTCAGACGAGTTTTTCGGCTGGTACGGACGAACAACCTCTCTCCAAGCTCTTCTTCCAATTCTTTTATAGCACGTGAAAGTGGCGATTGCTCGATATGCAATCGTTCGGCAGCGCGGGCGAAATGGAGTTCTTTGGCCACCGCCAGGAAGCAACGAAGATGTCGGAGTTCCATGAATCTTGCTAAAAAAGTCCAATGTTCATGGAGGGGGATGAAAATCTCCCACCTTCTCTAAATCGTAGGCATTGCTATTTATTTTTCTAAATAACGTAAACCGTACCACGCAGGTAAATATCTCTCCTCCTTTAGATCAAACCCCCAGTATGAGGAAATAAAACATAGAACATAGGTTAATTTATCGCGACCTTAATACCATCTAAGATGCTGCATACCGCCTTGCAAAACGGAAGTACCACTGTCCGAATCTGGCACCCGCCAAACCGATTATTGCTCCCACCACTATTTCCAAAGGCCAAGCCGGCCCTGAGATGACACTAAGCAGGAAACCGAATACAACATAAAGGATCAAATATTTTTTCATTCTATGGCCAACATACTCCCAGAGTAAACAACCCAACATAAGGGACACCGCAGGAGCGGAAGCCGGTAAATTTTCAGGTTGAAAGAGTGGAATTTCGGCCCCTGCAATCGTAGGGAACACTTCCCCCGCTACAAACACCAATTCCATATTATCGAACGTCACTACCGCGCACCAAACCACACTAAAAGCAACTATAAGGTTGACTGCAAATTTTCCCATGCACTCCAACTGCTGCTCTGTAGCCACATAACGAATACGGAAATAGCGGATAAAAATAAAACCAAAAATAAAAACTATAGTCCAATAACTGTATCCGACTCTCCAAACGCTACTTAAGTACGTTAGATCCCAGGAGAACAAGGACATATTAAGCCCCTCATTTGAAACAAACCAGTCATAGGATAGCTTTTTGAACATCGCTCTCCTACCGTCAAGTGCGCAACCATCCTTCGACGTGCGATCACTCTAACAAGCTCTTATCGCGCCCTTCAAATATAGCCCAGCCACCTCTCGCAAACCACAAATAAAATCACGCAACGTTCATTTTTTAAAACGTTCAAAACAAAATTGTTAATTTAAATGAACATTTTCTTTACCTGTTGATCTTGAGCTTTGATCTGTTGTGAAATGTTCACTATTTTCCTCACCACTACTGGTCCCTGAGGTATGACGCTTTATTCGTTGATCCTTCTCGCCTTCGCGGCAACCCCTGCCGCCTTCGCAGTGGCCCGCTATCTGAGACCAGCCATCGTTGCCATCGTTCCCGGGCTACTGTTCTTTGGGTTTATCAATCATATTCCGGAGACGATGGCACTGGGCGCGATCGTTCAACAGGTTCATTGGATTCCATCGCTAGGAATAACTCTCTCCTTTCGTCTAGATGGCCTGGCTCTTATATTCGCGTTACTAATAACAGGTATTGGCACCACGATCTTCCTCTACGCTGCCGTCTACCTTCCGAAGAACTGGCAGACCCCTCGTTTTTTTGCAACACTGACCGTCTTCATGGCTTCAATGCTGGCAGCCGTGATCTCTGATGATCTGTTCAGCCTATTAGTATTCTGGGAACTGACAAGTCTTTCTTCGTTCATGCTGATCGGATACGACTCTGCCAGCTCCGAGTCGCGACGCTCTGCCCAGCAAGGCCTTTTGATCACTTTCTCCGGTGGTCTCGCCATGCTTGCCGGCATCGTCTTACTTGGTACAACTGGCGGCACATATAGAATTTCTGAGTTGTTGGCGAGCGACACGGGGTCTACATTGACCGGGCCAGTCGGTACAGTAATCCTCATCCTGATTGCACTCGGCACATTCTCAAAATCTGCTCAGTTCCCGATGCATTCCTGGCTCGCTAATGCAATGGTAGCTCCCACTCCAGTATCGGCCTATCTGCATTCAGCAACTATGGTGAAGCTAGGTGTCTACCTAATGGCGCGCCTCAGCCCAGTCCTATCGGATATTGCGCTCTGGACGCCCCTGTTGGTTGGTGTTGGCTGCGCAACCATGCTTTCCGGTACCATCCTCGCACTTCGTGAAACAGACCTTAAGCGTATCCTTGCATACACCACTATTGTCTCCCTCGGCACACTCATCACGCTGATTGGCATTAAGCACCCTATAGCAAGTGCTGCTTTAATAGTCTTCTTGATCGTGCATGCGCTCTACAAAGCATGCTTATTCATGGTCGCCGGAATCATTGACCACTCGACGGGAACGAGGGACAGCCTAATACTTGGCAGCTTAGCCCATACCATGCCCATCACAGCAGTGATTGCCTGCATGGCATCGTTATCCATGGCCGGCCTTCCTCCGCTATTCGGATTCATTGGTAAAGAACTTATCTATGAAGCCGCGTTGAGCGCCCGACTACCTTATCTCGCATTTTCAATCGTCATACTGGCCAACGCATGCATGGTGGTTGTCGCCGCAATCATCGCGCTGCGATGTTTCTTCGGCCCTCTCTGCGAGCCCACAGAACGCCCTTATTCTGAGGCTCACGATCCCCCCTTTCTCATGTGGATAGGCCCGTTAGTTCTGGCGGGATTTGGCTTAGCGCTTGGATTCACACCAACCTGGATGCAAGGCCTATTGTCTGTTGCAGCCACCTCCGCACAAGGGGAAAGCATCGAGATTCGATTGGCCCTGTGGCATGGATTAACGCCGATGCTGGCATTGAGCGTCACGACACTAATCATTGGAATGGGGCTCTATCTGCATTGGCGCCGCATTCTATACCATTTGAAGTCGTTTCATGTCATTGATAACTGGGGCCCTGACGCACTGTATGACAAGGCGCTGAATGCTCTTATCAAAATAGCTACTTGGCAAACCGGGATGATTCAGACCGGAAGTTTGCGCCATTACATGGCAATGAGCGTGGGAATTATCGCCTTAGCGGCTTTGAGCGCGATGGTTTGGACCGATGCATTGGCCTTCCCGGAACTATATATGAATAACGTCGGAGTAGAGCTTGTATTACCTATTTTATTAATAGGCGCGTCCGTCATGATGCTGCGTTCACGTAGTTTCGTCCAAGGGCTTATTTCCGCTGGTGCCGTCGGTTTTGGGGTTGCAGTCGTATTTCTGCTAGATGGCGCTCCCGATCTCGCCTTTACTCAGTTTTCCGTCGAAGCTCTCGCCGTGGTCATTCTATTAGCGGTCATTGGCCACATGCCATTTCGAACAACTGATTCACGCTCCCACCGGCAGGGAGTGAGAGACATACTCATTGGAATTATTTTCGGATTGATGTTTATAGTGGTTATGTTCAGTGTCGTGGCACTGCCATTCAATGAGTCCTTGTCCGACTTTTTCCGCGAATCGAGCTATCCGTTAGCTCACGGACGCAACCTCGTCAACGTCATCATTGTCGACTTTCGAGCTCTGGATACGCTAGGGGAGATCACAGTACTGGCATTAGCTGCGTTAGCCGCCGTTGCTGTATTTTTTAGTTCAAAAAGTCAGGAATCCCCCACTGAAAACAAGCAGGTTACTACTGGGACAGAGCAATGAATTCCATCGTTTTTAGGGTAGGGTCTACTGCCATTCTCCCATTCGCTCTACTGCTATCCCTTTACTTGCTTTGGCGGGGCCACAACGAACCTGGCGGCGGGTTCATTGGCGGTCTGATTGCTGCGGCGGGCTATGCGTGTTACGCACTTCCTCGGGGGCGCACAGCTCTCAAGCGAGCACTGCCTATCGATCCTCTGCAGCTACTTGCATTAGGAATCGGGTCTGCATTGACGTCAGGACTATTCGGTTTTGCAAATGGAACTGCATATCTCACTCATGCTTGGACAGAAGTTGCGGGCATTGCTCTGGGTACACCGCTGCTCTTCGATGCCGGTGTCTACCTCACCGTGCTCGGGGCCATCCTGACATTCCTAAATCTCTTTCTGGAGCAATAAATGGGGCCGATTTACATCGTCGCGATTGGTGTGATGGCAGCTATCGCCGCATACCTGCTGATGTCACGCAATGTTCTGCGAATGGTCCTAGGGCTACTGCTGCTTGGGAATGTGGCAAACCTTACCATCTTTGTTGCAGGCCGTATGGGACCAAGTTTGCCGCCAATCATAGTAGACGGCCAAACGACCGTTGCCGTCAGTGCTAATCCTCTTCCCCAAGCGCTTATCTTGACTGCAATTGTGATCTCATTTTCCTTGATTGCCTTCACGGTCGTCCTATTAAATAAGACGTATCAGTCTTTACGCACCGTCGACACCGAAAAGATGAGAGAGGCAGAGCCTATCGAATCAAACTCAGAATTCGATATCAAGCAGGCGAAATAATGATATCGTCACATGCCCTGCTCACACTCCCAATTTTAGTACCCCTGAGCGGCCTCGCACTAACAACCTTGCTATGGCGAATGCCTCGTCTACAGCGAATTGCCAGCCTTGTTGTAAGCGGCATGTTTCTTTATAGTGCTATCGCCCTGATAAATGTGACCATAGACGGCACTATTCCAGCAACTCAATTTGGCTCGTGGAAAGCCCCCTTCGGAATCAGTTTTGTTGCTGATAATCTAACATCCGCAATGGTGCTCATCACGGCCATCATGTCCGTCGTCGTCGCTCTTTACCATCTAACCGAATCCAAAGAAAATAGTCAGCCAATGTTTCATCCCCTATATCATGGCCTATTGTTAGGGGTGACAGGCGCTTTTATGACCGGCGATATATTTAACATGTATGTATGGTTCGAAATCATGCTTATTGCATCCTTCGGCTTATTAGTAATAGAGGGAACAAAAGAGCAACTCGACGCCGGGGTGAAATATGTGATGCTAAATCTAGTTATGACCACTGTGTTCTTGGTCGCTGTAGCTTTTCTTTATGGCGCAACAGGGACCTTGAACATGGCAGATCTAGCAAACCGAGTTCCTACCATCGAGAACACCGGTTTGGTGAGCGCCCTGGCCCTATTATTCCTATTAGCGTTCGCATCCAAAGCAGCTTTATTTCCTCTATTTTTCTGGCTGCCTGCTTCATACCATGCAGCCAGCACTCCCATTCTAGCGATTTTCGCCGCGTTACTGACAAAGGTAGGCGTTTACGCTATCGTACGCTGCTTTACTCTTATTTTTCCTGTCACGGAAAGCCTGGCAATCATTATCGGAATTATTGCCGTACTCACCATGGTCACGGGCGTTTTAGGCGCAGCCTCGCATTTTGATATACGAAAAATCCTTTCCTTTCATATTATCAGCCAAGTCGGCTACATGCTCGTGGGCGTTGCCATCTCTACCCCACTGGCATTGGCTGGCTCCGTGCTTTATATCGTGCATCACATCGTTGTCAAAGCCAACCTTTTCTTGATCGGTGGCGTTATAAGAAGAAAAACCGGATCATACCAACTCAAAGAAATCGGCGGATTACACCGTACAGCACCATTTCTTGCAATCATGTTCTGTATACCCGCTCTGTCACTTGCCGGATTTCCCCCACTATCGGGATTCTGGGCGAAGTATTTAGTGGTAAAACCCAGCCTTGACGCGGGCACGTGGTATTTAGCTGCCACAGCATTAATCGTAGGTGTGTTGACACTATATTCTATGCTGAAAATATGGAACGAAGCATTTTGGAAAACACCGAAATTACCACCACCAGCGCAAGCCCCTTGTGTTTCATTTACTGCCCAATATATCGCGATTGCCATTTTGTCCACGATAACCCTATGCATAGGGTTAAATCCGGAACCCTTTGTAACGTTTTCTATCGAAGCAGCGAACCAACTAACAAATAATAGCAGCTACATCAACGCTGTACTGGAGAGCTCTTATGCTCCTCATTAAATGGGCATTTGATTGGACTGTACTTATATTAATTTTTGCCAGAGAGCTAGCGAAATCCGTCTATGACGTCATGCTAAACATTATCAACCCGTCTCGTATTTCACAAAGTGCGATTGTAGAAATCAAGCTAGACGTGAAGAGCGACCTAGGGATTGCACTCCTAGCTAATATGATCACTCTGACCCCAGGCACGACTACACTACACGTCTCAAGCGATAAGTCGCACCTGTATGCCCACGTGATGAATTACTCTGACTCAGTGGTTTCCGAAATCAAGGGTGGCTTTGAATATCAGATATTAAAGGTATTGCGATGATAGAGGAAGCTTTTCTGGTGATCATAGAATCTAGTAAATTTCTATTATTTCTATCCATGATTGTTGTGTGTATACGGATCGTCCGTGGCCCTCATGCTGCGGACCGGGTCGTTGCTTTGGATATGCTTTGTTTAATTGGAATCGGTGTGGCAGCGTTAGCGGCCATCATAAACAATTCAATGGCGTTCATTGATGTGGTGCTTGGTATAGCCCTCATTAGCTTTCTCGCGACTGTAGCTTTCGCCGGTTTCATTACGCGGGGAGTCACGCCACGTGGAGACAACTGAGATGTTAATTTGGCTATCGGCGCTCTGCATACTTTTCGGTTCGATCCTGACCTTCATTGCTGCATGGGGCGTTCTACGCCTCCCGGATTTTTTTATGCGGATGCATGCTGCGACGCAGGCTGGCGTGGTTGGGCCGAGCTTGCTCTTGCTTGGAGCAGGGTTCTACGATTCATCATTGAGCTCCTGGATCAAAATTTGCGCAGCCATCTTATTCCTGACAATGACAACTCCGGTCGCGGGACATCTCCTTGGAAAAGCTGGATTCTTGGGCGGCGTGAACCTGTGGAGAGGAACGTTACGCAACGACCTAAGCGATATACTTCCTACTAGTACCTTTGCTGAGACAGAGCCCTCGGCGGCAGAGCAGGCCTCCTCCACCGACAGTGTGCCCGATACTCACACGAGGTCGTAAGGTGGCTGTTTATGACTATGCCACTGTACAAATACCAACGTGCGGTATTTGACAAGAGGAGTGCGATATCTTGAAGTGGTTCATTCGTTTGCCTCTCTTGGTGAGGATTCCGCTGCTGTCGGCAATCATGATTTTTTCGATCGCAATGCTGGTAGCTCAGATTGCCGTGCTGAGCTTGTCAAAGCAATACGAGCTGCTGACTGAGCGGGTTGGACAAGTCTACTTAGACGGTCTTTCTGCATCAGTTATGCCCGCGTATAAAAAAAATGATTTGGACGGCATTCAACAATCGTTGAGGCAGTCGCTTGACGTTTATTTTGGAGTGGTAGATCGGCAACTCGCATTAATCGACCGGGATACCGGAATCATAGCCCATGTATCGGGACCTAATCTGGACGGAACCACGCCTCCTCCTGACGCCGCTTTTAAAAACCTAACTGGCTATTTTTATGAACCTGATTCTCGGAGCATCTGGATATGGCGCGGACTGGGAGAGAGGGGCGTAGTGGCGGCAAATCTAGATGTCTCCGCATTTGCGCGAGAACGCTCTGCGTTGCTCCTCCGATTAATTCTGATTATCGCATTATTGAGCATGATGGCCGCACTCGGGGGTTATATGGTAATTCGTCGCATGGAGCGATCGCTAAGGACCTTAAGTGAGCATTTGTCGCATGCCGTAGCCTTTGGCCCTCAAAAAATTGAAGAGTCATGCATTCCAAGAGATGACCAGGAAACATCCACTCTCATGCGAGCATACAACCGCATGACCACGGCAGTGCAGGATCGTGAAAGGCTTACGGAGGAGCTCACAAAACAGAACCAGAACGCCTTGCTGGGACGTATCGCTGCGACGCTGGCGCACGAGATACGAAATCCGCTTACAGGCATGATGACAGCCCTCCAGACCATACATATGTATGGCAACGACACCCGCAGCCGCGATGAAGCATTGGATCTCATCGATCGGGGAATCAAGTCGCTGCAAGGCGTTACTGAAGCGACCCTGAACGCATACCGCCCAAGCGCTCCTGGCCCCAAGCTGAACAGCCAAGACCTGCATGATGTCCTACTGCTTGTGAAACCTCATGCCGATCTAAAGAACGTGAGTGTAGTACAGAAAATAGCCCCCTACTCTTCGGTAAAACTCGATGCCTTCAAGATGCGACAAATCGCGCTGAACCTCCTGCTCAACGCTATACAAACATCTCCCGAAGGGGGTACTGTATCACTTCAAGCATCATGCCACGAAGCGGTTTTCATACTCAAAGTAGAAGACGAAGGTACAGGCCTACCTCAGGAAGCGAGGCGCTTTCTTTTAGACAATGGTGCTGCACGTAGCGATAGGTCATTAGGTCTGGAGGTTGTACGCCGCCTCGCCCATGAAATGAGAGGTGAAGTTACGGTGCATGGCGGAGCAGGTAGAGGGTCAATCATTGAAATAGCATTTTCTATGGTACCGGATGATATTCAGTGAAGCGAGAAAACATTGACGTGCTCTTGGTAGAGGATGATGGCATCTTAGGCGGTGCTGTAACTCAACGTCTGCGCTTGGAAGGTATGTCGGTCCACTGGTCTCAAAATGTCGCTGACGGGCTGGAGAGCCTTGCGAAATTTAATCCAGTGCTTATGTTATGCGACATCAAACTACCAGACGGCACAGGCACTGAGCTATATAAAGCTGCGGGGAGGCTTATTTGGGAAACAGATGTTATATTCGCCACCGCATATGCGGATATTCAACAGGCTGTCGATTTGGTCAAAACCGGCGCCACTGACTATCTAATAAAGCCATATGACATCAACGAGCTTGTAGGACGTATTAAATCCATTCTTGCTCGCGCCAACCTTCCTCGTGGAATAAAAACACCCTTACGGAATTTCTACTATGAAACCCCGGAAATGATCAAGATCATTTCCCGTTTGAAACGTCTAGCAAGAGAGAATTTCTCCATACTTGTAGTGGGAGAAAGCGGCACAGGGAAAGAAATGGCTGCAAGACTTGTGCATGAGGCATCGGGAAGATCGCCAGCCCCTTTCATCGCCGTCAGCTGTGCGGACATCACGGAAACCATGCTTGAGGGCAAGTACTTCGGTAGCGAAATGACTTTGGTATCTAATCCAACCCCTCCTTCCATTGGTCTGTTGGAGCAGGTTGGCGCTGGCACTTTGTTTCTGGATGAAGTCTGTGAAATGCATTCGAAGATGCAGATTCTCCTTTCCAGAGCGCTTCAAGATGGTGGTTTCCATAGGCTGGGCGGAAGCACTTTTATCCCGTTCAAGGGGCGTGTTGTAGCAGCAACAAGTATGGACATCAACGAAGCTCTTGAGTCGGGCCGGCTGCGGGCGGATCTCTACTACAGCTTGCAGAATGCCCAGCTTACTATCCCTCCCCTTCGGGATCGTATAGCAGACATCATTCCGCTCACGGAAAAATTCCTGGACGCTTATGGGTCGAAGCGCCCCTTAGCACCTTTCTCACTTTCCGCTGATGCGAAGCGGGGGCTCGTGGCGCATCCGTGGCCGGGTAACGTTCGTGAGCTTACAAACCGGATCGCACAAGCATGCACACTGGCTGATCAAACCGTTCTTGAGATCAGCGACATATTTCCCGAGATGGCCCAAAAGCAAACAATAAAGCCTTCTCTGTCTCGAACCCGTGCCGAAGCCGAACGAGATGAGATTGAGCGCGTCATTGCGGAGTGCGGTGGAAGGATTGGTGAAGCAGCTAAAAAGCTTGGCATATCGCGAACCACCTTATGGAAAAAGCGCCGGATCGAAGGAAGAGAATGAATCACTCAAGGCCAACCGGCTTCAAATATCGAACTTTTATGAGACTGAGTGATTGCGAGTTCGGCCTATCTCCCATGAGACACCACGCCCATGTGCGATGGCCGTAACCTGTTTTCCCAACCGCTGTTCGATCACCGGCCGCCACGGCACCAGACTGAAACCCATGCCGTCGTCGAGCATCGCGTAGCGCCCGCTGGCCAGCATGATCGAGCGCCGGTAGACGCCGGCCACGCGCGCGCCGTCCGCCACGGGACGATGCACCAGGCCGGTATCTAATGCAATGTCCCGGGCGGCCTGCGTGAGTTCCCGATTGCGCAGCGTCGCCAGCAGGTTGCGCGCCAGGACGATACGCTGGCCACGCCGCTCAGCTAGCCCCTCATCCACCAGAAAGTCGGCGCGCTGGCGCAAGGCTTGCCGCACCTCACCCCCAAAGCCCCCATCGCCCAGGCCCTCGCCACCGCCGATCAACTGCCGATCCAGCCAGGTCGCGCCCACTGCACGCGCCTGACGCTCGATGGGCAGGTGCGATTGCAGCGTCACCGCCACACCGTCCAGGCGCTGCGCATCATACTGGCGGCCCTGTTCGGGCAGATCGCCCGGCACCTTCCAGAGCCCCTCGGCCACCCGTTCCACGATGCCGGCGCGGCGCAGGGCCTCCAGGCGTCGGACATGTGAGGCGACGACCTCCCGGGGGTCACGCCCCGGCTTAGCCCGGCCCTGTTCAATCGCCAAATGATGATCGGTGCGATACAAGCCATCGCTTGCCAGTGCGGCAATGTTGCGGTCGGCGGCACGAATGTCGGCGGAACCTTTGACTTCCACCACCGCTCCTGTGGGATAGGCCGTCAGATCGTCCCGGGCATTGAGCGCGACGTAGTGAGCCTTGCCGTCCACTCCGTCGATGACCAGATAGCCCCGATCGCGCAGTTCGTCGGCCAGGCCCTTCTCGGCCACGCGCCCGACGATGGCGCGTGCGCTACCGTTGACACCTTCACCCGGCGCGAACACCGCAAGTTCTCGCGACTGTCCGCGCATGACGCGCTGCAGGGTGCGGATGATGTCGCCCCGTTCGCCCAGGGCGCGTAATGTCTTCTCCGCATCGGCATGGACGGCCCAGGTGCCCGGCTGCATTTCATCGACCAGGCCCATGCGCTGCAAGTGCTGCAAACGGCCGATCAGCAGCAGGCGCTGGCGCGCATCAAAGCGTTCGCTCTGCACCCGGCCCTCGTTGCCGGTTGCTCGTTGCAGGGTACGGTCCAGGCTCGTCCAGCGATCCTGCTCCACCTCACGCTGCAAGGTCCGTTGGATGTCCAGCTCGGTGCGCGGCCCCAGCCATTCGGTCGCCAGTTCGGCGGCGCGATGTCGCAAACCATCGGCGATGTAGTCGCCCGCGATGATGAGGTCTTTGCCCGTGTCGTCGCGCCCGCGCACGACGATGTGCGTGTGCGGGTTGTCGGTGTTCCAGTGATTGACGGCCGCCCAGTCCAACCGCGTGCCCAGGTCAGCCTCCATGCGGCCCATGAGATGGCGGGTATAGGTGCGCAGATCGTCCAGCTCCGCCCCGTCCTCGGGCGAGACGATGAAACGAAAATGGTGCCGGTCATCGGCGCAGCGCGCCTTGAAGGCATCCAGGTCGGCCGCGTCACCTTCCGGCCCGTAGGCCCGGCCCGGCGCGCCATCACGCCCGGCCCCGTCACGCTCGATGTAGCGCAGGTGCCGGGCCAGAGATTGGGGGCTGGCCTGGCGCTGGTTGACCAGCAAGGTCTTGATGGTCACGCGCCGCGAAAACGGCGTGAGCGTCGCGCCCGCAAAACGCGCCGCCGTATGGCCGCGCCCCAGGCGCGAGCCGGGACGCTGGCCGGGACGATTGCCCTGGCCGCCGGTCAGCGCCGGCCGCCGCGCCGCCGATTTGCCACCCGCCTTGCCGACCTGCTTGAGCACCTGGGACACAAAGCCCCGGCCCCGGTTCTTCGGGGCGCTGGGACGCATGCGAAAGTCATCATCCTGGCCGTTAGTCATGGCTGCTCCTTCGGAAAACTGCGGCGCATCCGGGCGTACCCGGCACGCCGATGCGTCTGTGTTGGCGCGGGTTTCGCGCGCCCAACGGCACGGCGACCAAGCCGCGTCGTGCCGCGCCACCCCCATGTGCAGACTGGCTTTACGGGCGGCTGGGTGCCGACTCCTTTTGTCTTGCCTTCCGCCTTTGCCTGTCGCTGTCGCTCCCGGCTTCGGCGGCCCGGTGGCGCTGCGCTGCGGGCAGCCAGCACACCGGCGAACACGCCGATGGACGCGCTGGGGGCCGCAGGCCAGGCGCGTTCGAGGCAAAACACCTGCACGTGGGACGGCTGCGCCGGAGGTTGCGCGGCATACAGTGTGCAATACACAGGATTGGCATCAGCACGGCAGATACGGCGACACAACGGCAGCCCCAAGGACGACACGCCTGATAGCACGATGAAATGCACATTGGTGTGCAGTGAATTGGTAGCCATCATGGCTCTACCTCCTGCCAGAGCCGATGCGCAATGCCGATCACGGCGGTTGCGCCGACCGGGCCAAAGTAGCGGCTGTCGAACGAGGCCGGATTCGTGGCGCTCAACAAGAACAGTTCGCCCGCCATCAATGGCCGGCACTGCGGCCAGGATGGCAACGGACGACCCAGCCGATCGGCAGGCAGTGCGGCGCCCACCGGCACGCCGTCGATACGCACCTGACCGTCGACGATGCAGACGTGTTGCGGCGCGACTGCGCCCACACGTTTGAGTAGCGGAATGTGGGCCGGCAGATAGCCGCGCTGCGCGGCCAGCGCCGCCGCACCGGCAGGAAGCCGGACCAGGATGATGTCGCCCACTTGTAGCCGATGGGGCAGCGAACCGGACGGATGTGGGAACGGCTTGACGCGATACCAGCCGACTGCCACGCTGTCGGACGGGTTGTAGATCAAGCGCGGTAGTGGCTGCACGAACGCCGCCCAGGCCAACGCAGCAAGGCCAACGGCGGCGAAGCCCGCCATTACGATGCGAGCGCGCCGACGGGAGCACGGTTGCAGCACAGGGCCAGCAGTAAAAATCTTGGTCATGGCAGCATCCTTCCGGCCAGCCAGGCGGCGTGCCGCTCGGCAGTGTAGTCAGGCAGCGGTTGGCGCGCCGCCAGCCGATTGGCGAGCGTGCGCCAGTACGCGGGCGAGGCGGCGGCGGGGGCAATCCCCTGCGCCTCGATGGCGTCAATGCGTTCCAACACCGAACGGACTGGATGATGGCCTTCAACGTGCAACAGCAGGCGTGCGCCAGGCTGCACGCCGGGGATGCGCTGTGCCGCGTCCAGCGGTGTGCAAGCCTGCATCACCATGAGCTGCCAGCGCACCATGCCGTAATCGTTGGCCTGCCAGCGGATGCGGCACAGCACCGCACCCGGCAGAAACACTGCCCAGCGCCGCCAGCGGTCCAGCCGCAGCGTGTGTGCCGGTTTACCAAAACGCAGGTAAAGATTGAAATGCGGCTCGATTGTGGCCAGCGCCACCCGCGTCAGCGGTGCACGGTTGGCGTGAAGAGCAAGCGCGGCGCAGGGCGGCAGTGATGCCACCGTGGCCGCACCAGCCGCAGGCGAAACAAAGCTATTCATGGCGTGTCCTCTTGGCGAGGTTCTGGAAACTCGCGCTCCAGCAGACCGCGCAGCAGGTCGGCCACGGTCAGGCCTTGCGTGAAGGCCGACACCTTGATGCGCGCCCGCAGGGCCGGGGTAATGTCCAGCGTCAGGCGAGCGGTGTAGCGGTCGCCCTTGTTCAGTGCGCCAGCCTCACCCTGGCGAATCCACGCTTCGGCGTGTGGATTTGCGGGCGGACGTGCGCCGATGCCGATGCGCTTGGGCCGTGCGGGTCTCGTGTTCATGTCGGCCACTCCAACAGTTCATCGACCAGCGCGGTGATCTCACGCGCCGCCGCACTGTCCGGCGCCGTTTCGCGTGCCAGCCGCCCGGCGGCCACGCTGTCGGCAAAGACGATCCGTTGTCGAACCTCGGCGCGCAGCGCCGGCAGCGGCTGATCGGCCAGCGCCTGGCGCGCTTCGCGTCCGATGACGGTGGTACTGACCCGTCGATTGATGACAAACGCCGCTTGCAAAGCAGGCCGGAACACCTGCGCTTCGCGAATCAGCGCCACCATCTCGGCGCTGGCCCACAGATCGTAGGGGCTGGGCTGCACGGGAATCAGCACGTAATCGGCCGCCAGTAGCGCGGAGCGCGCCAAGGCGGCGATTCGAGGCGGGCCATCAATGACAACGTAATCGGCCCGCCTCGCGAGTTCTGGCGCTTCCTGATGCAGCGTTTCGCGGGCTAAGCCCACCGCGCTGAACAGCCTTGGCAACCCTTGCTGGCTTCGGCGCTGTGTCCAGTCCAGTGAGGAACCCTGCGGGTCGGCATCCAGCAGGATGATGTGCTGACCGCGCAGCGCGAGTTCGCCCGCGATGTGGGTGGCAAGCGTGGTCTTGCCCACGCCGCCTTTCTGGTTGAGCAAGGCAACGATCATGGCGCTGCCCTCCCATCTGGAAAACCAGGCTGTCTTTGCCTTGCAGCACGGACTTGGTTTATCGGGTGATTTTGCGGTTCAAACCGTCCTGATTTTTGGCTTTGGGATGTTGACCATGGATATGGCGCTGCTCTATTAAAAGTTAGAGTAGTTAAGTTAGATAAGTTAAGAGGCGCGCAAACCCAGCAATGGCACGGGGTTGCGGCCGTTTTTGTTGCCTGATAGCACGAGGATGTGTTGCCTGATAGCACGAGTGTTCTGTTGCCCGATAGCACGACACTATCCACAGGATATTCACAGCTTACCCACAGACTTATCCCCGTGCCGTGGACGGCACGGGCCGAAACGTCAGCAGCGGCGAGGAAATCCCGGATACGTACTCGATGCCCAACTGGTAGCCCGGCAACGATTGGCGCGCCACCAGGGCACGCAAGTCGGCAGCGAAGTCGTAGTAGCGCGCCACACTGCCCGACTTGCGATACAGATGTCGAAAGTCGAACTGCCAGCCGTACTCCTGTCTGCCGGCGTGCTTGCGTACCAGGCGGTATAGCCAGCGTTCGATACCGCCCGTCAGCCGGAAGTACACCGGGTCGATGGTCAGCACCAGGGCGGCATCCATCACCCCGGCATAGAACCAGTCCGGCAGGATCAGTTCGATACCCAGCGGCTTGCCGCTGGCATCGGCCAATTCCTTCCATTCGTTTATCCAGGAAAAACGGTGCAGCCGCCGTCCCGTGGTTTCGCGAATGGATGTGGCTACCGTGGTCGATTGCAGACGATCCAGCGCCGCTTTCAGGCGCTGGTAGTCGCGCGCGCCGGTTCCGCGCCCGATAAAGCGCAGGATCTCGTAGGGCCGCACCTGCATCAGCCGTGAGCTGCGAAGACCCGCATCGCGGGCTTGCACGATCTGGCTGGCGGCCCAGATCAGGATGTCGGCATCCCAGATGGTGGCAATGCCATGTTCGGCGGTGCCCTCCACGCGAATGGTGATGTGGCCGCTGCGAAAGTCGATGGGCGCGATGCGCCGCGACTTCGCCAGCGAGAAGAAGGGATAAGCCATCAAGTCCTGGGCGTCGCGCGGCGCCATGTCTTCGCCCGGCAGTGCGCGAAACAGTTCCAGTTGTTCGCGCTGAGGCACGGGTCGCTGCCGCAAGGGCGGCGAGGGGCGGGACATGGCGATGGCCACCGGCGAGGCAGCGATCAGCGGCCATCACGGTAGTCGCCGGCGTGACGCTCGGCATATTCCGGGTCGGACGTGGCCTCATAGCTGCGCGCATCGGCCCAGGCATCGAGGTCGGCCACGGCGTACATGACGCGGCGGCCAAACTTGCGAAACTTCGGTCCGCCGCCGATCACGCGCTGCTTCTCCAGCGTGCGTGGCGACAGCCGCAGGTAGTCAGCAGCCTCGTCATTGGTGAGGTAACGTTGGGGCTGCGCGGGCGCAGGGACGGGAACAGCGGCAGGCCGTAAAGGTGTGGGTCGCATGGGGTGAATCTCCGTCGGTTGAGAACGCCCGGCCACGCAGCGCGGCCGGATGCAGACAGTCTCAACAAAGAGGAGGCGCTTGCTCAGGGACGTTTTGCAGGGGATGCAAAACGTCCCCCTCATCGAGCGGTGGCGCTGGAAGCTGCGCCAGTCGGCGATAGCCGCCACGCATCAGCGCATCGCCGCGACGCACCAGCCGCCGCACGCGGGCGCGCAAGGCGCTGTCGGCGTGCCAGTCGGCCGCGACGGCATCCACGCCGAACAGCCCTTGGGCCACCTCGCGCAAGGACGCGCCCGCCAGGGTGGCGTCAAGCGCCTGCAAGGTATGCAGTTCCAGCAGTGCCGTCGGCGTAGGCCGGGAGCGGGTTGTCGCCACTGGCATGGTGTTCGTGGCAGCGGCCAATGCGTCCAACGTGGCCGCGAACACGCGATAGCGTGCGCTGGGCGTGGCGCTTGCCCGCACGGCATACAGAAAGGCCATGCCGTCTCCCAAGTCTGGAGCGAGTACAAGCCGCATGCAGCAGCCCGGCCATTGCGCCACAAGCACCAGGCGCTTGCCATCATGAATCAGGTATTTGCGGCCAGGAATACGCCAGAACGCAAAGGCAGCCGCCTCCGGTGGCGGGTCGGCATCCGGGTGGAGCTGCACCGCAGTGCCGTAATCGGAAAGCCAAGCCGGGTGAGCATCGCGGGCATCCCGCGCGGGATTCTCCAGCAGGCGCAAGCCCCAGCGATGCGCCGCATCCGGATGACGATGGCGGCGCAGCCAGTCACGCCGGTAATCGGGGTTTCTGCGCAGGTACTCCCAGGCCAGCGCCGGGCCGTCCAGAGGCAGGGTGTAAAGATATGCCGCTGTCGGATGCCAATGATTAATGGCGAGCGAATTGGTCATGACGCAACCCCCTTTTTGACTCAGCGGAGGGCGACGTCATAAAAAACAACCACAGCGCAGTTGCAATACGTTAAGATTTAATAACTAATCGCATAAAATGAAACTAAAACCATCAAGTCCGATTGCGTCTTAACCCTTGCGCTGTTGATCTGAATGTGTCGGCCACGCCGCTAAACAATCAGCGTGCAGCACTCATCACCCTGGCGCATGGCGCGCAAAAGATCATGACTATTTAAGTCTGAGCCGCTGCGCTTTCCTGCAAGACTCCTGATTCAGACCGTACCGGTCTTGAATATGATGGAAAAAGTCTCAATGCGCCCCAACTGGATGAGCTGCGCGTGTTGATCGCAGCCACCAGCTTCAATCCGTGATTGAACCGTTTTCTTTTGCCAGGTGCACATATTCAGATAGCGGGCGCACCGCTTGGAAATAGCAGTCGCGCATCACGGCTTGCTTGCGTGGGCCGACGATGGCGGCCAAGGCGGAAAGCTGCACGGTGCCCAGCTCCGGCATGCCTATTCCCAGGTCGATGAGGCCATAGGCCGTATCGCCATCCATCGGGTCAAGGCTGGCCAGCAGCCAGGTTGCATGGGCGTCCGGCGTGAAGATCCGCACAACGGGCAGCGGATCGATGCACTGACCTGCGGCGCGAGCCTGCTCATGAGCGATCAGTTGCGCGCGTTCTTCGTCGGTGATGAGTGGATGGTTCACATTTGCTCTGCCAAAGCGTAAAGCCGCTGATCTGTCTCTGTGCTTTTGTGCGAAGACCCGTAAGCGGTTTGTCTCGAATCCGTAGAAGCGTGCAATCGTAATGCCGCTTGTGCGTAAACCCTAAAAAGCACGATTGTGATTCTCCGCTTTTAAGGGAATCCGCCCTTACGGATTTCTGTCATTACACAAGAAAAAGGTGAAGCTTAGATAAATGAGTTAAAGATAACGTGGTTTTAATTGTGCCGCCAAACGAACCTTCTGTCTATGCAGAAGCGATCCATACAGCGCGGCCGCCCCCTTGGCGCTACCACCTACGATGCCGAACTGGCGCAAGCCTTCGGCGCGGCGGTGCGTGCCTTGCGCACGGAGCGCGGCATCGCTCAGGAAATGCTGGCGAACCGTAACCGGTCAGCCAGAGGCGTCATTCCCTGGCCTTGTTTCACGAGCGAGACTACTCGTCATGATCAACAGGGCGGGAGGTCCGGGCGATGGACAGACAGAGAACAGACAAGCAGCGGCG
>JBAYOJ010000003.1:0-47609 GCA_041678385.1 Burkholderiaceae bacterium
CTGGCAGGTGCTGGAGCACGGTGTGCGCATCTTCGAACGGCCTGGCCCGTTCGACCATAGCAAGCTGATGCTGGTAGACGGAGCGTGGTGCTGCCTGGGTTCGGCCAATTGGGATGCACGCAGCCTGCGTCTGAACTTCGAGTTCAATGTGGAGGTGTACGACACCGCGTTGTCTACGCGGCTGTCATCCCTTTTTGATGCCGCCCGTGATGCGGCGGACGAGATATCGGCGATGGCGTTGCGCGCCCGCCCGCTGGCCATCCGCTTACGCGACGGGTTGGCCCGTCTGTTCACCCCCATTCTCTAGCGACACGACTTGCGAGGAACATTGCCCATGGAAAAGAAAGATCAATGGAACATTGGCTACTGGATTGTCGCCGGTCTGTTGTTGCTGACGCTGCAGAACTACTGGCAGGCAAGCAGCCGCGTCGGTTGACGCTGATGTGGTTCCAGCGAAACCGCCTGATGGTCGATTGGCAGGCACAACGCGCACTGATGGCCAGTTTCGAGGAGGAGGGCGCATGAGTAAAAAACATCGCGGCCACATCAAGGGCGACCCGGTGACGTATCAGGCCCCACTACCTGCGGGCGGTGTGCAGTTGGAAACCTTCATCCCCTGGACGTTGGTCAAACGCGGGTGCAAGAAGCAGGTCATCACACCCCTGGACGCGCCGCAGGAATTTCTGCCCGACGCCGTGCTGGAAAAAGTCATGCGCCGCCCTTGGCGCAACGGGTGGTGCGATCAAATACGGATGCTCGCACCGGCTGCGGAACATCCTTGAATAGTAACGGGCAGGTTATCAGGCGCTACCGTGCAAACTCATCAAAGAATCCACTATCCACGACGTAAGTCGTGACCGGTCGAAGGCCGAGTTCAAGGTGAGCAAGCATGTCGATCAGCTTTTCGCTGTCGACCAATTCTATGGGCGGAGCACCATCCCGGTTTGCTTCGCGCCGTGCTTCGGCGGTGAAAGTACCAGTGGTGATGATGATTCCCTTGTCAGCGCGCCCTGACATAGCGCCACGAAAGTCTCGCACCAAGGAAGGTGTTACGGAGTTGGCGTAACGCTTGCATTGAAACAGCACCTTGAAGGAGACTAAGGGGTTGATCATCAAGGTGCCATGGCCGTCGATGCCGCCGTCGTTACTTTGTCCAGTGACTTCAACGTGAGTGAAACCCGCCTCACGCAGCAAGCGTTGAGATAGCCGCTCGAAACCGGCAGGGGGAAGCGACCTGAGAATCTCAAGGATTTCGGCGCGATAGTCATTGGGTGGAGCACCCGTTTCTTCTGCGACTTGTTCCTCGATTGGCTCTGCCTCAGCTCTTTTAGCTTTCCGTCGTTCTTGAAAGATGGCAACCCAGCGCCGGAAGATGTCCGCCGCTTGATCGTGCGTCAAGGCTGTGTTGCGCCCTTTTTTCGGTGAGGCTCCACACACCGCGTCGGGAGGAGTCAAGCAGCCCTTCTCTGACAAGGTAAAAGCGCGCCCAGGCCACCTGGTTACGAAACCGAGGTTGCCCGGATGGCGTCAGCTCATTCTGGAAGGTGTCCGGCACATTGAGGTCGGTCGCGATTTGCTCTACCACTTCGTCCGGCGAACCTGAGCCGCCAAGTTTGCGAAGCGCATCGAGCAATGGGCCGAACCATTGCACGAATTGCGCTCCCTCGATCTTGTCAGTATTTTGCACGGTTCTGTCCTTATATCTAACCGTGCCATGGTATCACCGAGTGTAACTCTGGTCGCCCCATCCATGCAGTGACCAATTACAACCCTTCAGCCCGAAACCCGCATAAAACCTAGCCTTACTCTCGCGAACGCTCGCGAGGCCAACAGAGAAATACTGAGAACAGAGAGGCGGGAGAGGGCGAAAATGGGGCTGCGAACCCACCCACCGCTCGCGAGACGAAACCGCAAACCCCCGCCAACACTGGCGTTCCAGGCAAAAAAAATCCCAACCGATAAGGGTTGGGATTTGGTAACTTGGTGGAGCCGGGGGGAATTGAACCCCCGTCCGCAAGTCCTCCGCAGGCAGTTCTACATGTGTAGTCGATACATTTTAAGTTTTAACCTTGGCTCATGCCTACCGACAGGCCCTGCCTTGGCGATTCACTGGATTTAAGAAGCTGCCTCGTGACCCGACAGATTCCGATTCTTTGTAAGTGACGCTGCTGTGGGTTGCCCCACCTAACCCAAAGACAAATCAGTGCAGCGGCTCACCGCTTAAGCGGCCAGAGCGAAACGCTCGTCGTTGGCGTTTATAGTTTTCCAGTGGATTTACGAGCTTACTGGTGCTCGACATGCCCTACGCTGTTTCGTGACCCACGTCGAAGCCGGATCGGCCCCAAGTGAAATCAGGTTAATTATATGACATTCCAGGGTTTTTTCATAGTATGTGCAAGTTGGAGTGCCTTGTACAAGCCTGGAATATCAGTGAATTACGAGTTGGACCTGTTTAAGTTGGTATAGTTCCCTGGAACCGAAGATTTTGTTTAGCCGCGCGCCCAGGCTTCGATGACATTCCATAAGTTGTGGGGCTGTTGCGCAATGGCGGTGGCTTCCCAAGTATGCAGAGCGGTGTCGGCCCCGCAATAGCCGTAAGCAGCCACGACGGTGGCCATGCCGGCGGCCTGGCCGGCGACGATGTCACGCTGATCGTCGCCAATATATATGGCATTCTGCGGTGCGAAACCGGTTTTTTCGGCCGCATGCAGCAAAGGTGCAGGATGCGGCTTGGGATGCGGGGTGGTGTCGCCGCCAACAGTGATGGCGCAATGGCGGTACAGGCCCAGGTGTACCACCAGCGGAACGGCTAGGTATTCAACTTTGTTGGTGACAATGCCCCAGGTGTAGCCGTTTTCACGCAGCTCGACGAGTAATTCCTTGATACCTGGGAAGAGGGTGGTGCGTTCGGTCATGCCCTGTTCGTACTCGGTAAGGAATTCGTCGCGGGCTGTTTCGTATTCCGGGTGGCCAGGGTCCATGCCCAGCCCGGCCTTCAACAGGCCGCGCGCACCGTGCGATGCGGAGCTGCGGTAGCTTTCGAGTGGCAGGCCGGGCAGCCCCCGCCGTTCCCGCATCAGATTGACGGCGGCGCCAAGGTCGGGGGCAGTATCAGCCAGGGTGCCGTCGAAGTCGAACAGTACAAGCTTGTTCATCGTCAGTTAGCCTCTTTTCGCGTGGCGAGCAGGTAGTTCACCGATGTGTCGTTCGACAAAGAGTATGCCTGCGTGATGGGGTTGTACTCAAGGCCTGCGAAGGCGTGAGCCGACAGGCCCGAGTTGCGCACTGCTGCTGCGAGCTCGCTGGGTTTGATGAAGCTTTCAAAATTGTGGGTGCCGCGCGGCAGCAAGCGCAGCATGTATTCCGCCCCTACGATGGCAAACAGAAAGGATTTGACGTTGCGGTTGAGGGTCGAGAAAAACACCCAGCCGCCCGGCTTCACCAAGGTGGCGCAGGCATGGACGATGGACCCGGGGTCAGGTACGTGTTCCAGCATTTCCATGCAGGTGACAATGTCGAATTCGCCGGCATGGCGTGCGGCCATGTCTTCGGCGCTGATGAGCTGGTAATCGACTTTGACCCCGGATTCCAGACCATGCAGGCGTGCCACTTTCAGGGATTTTTCAGCCAGGTCAATGCCGGTGACCGTAGCGCCTTCCTGGGCCATGCTTTCTGAGAGAATGCCGCCGCCGCAGCCGACATCAAGCACTTTTTGGCCGGCCAGCGAGCCTGCGTACTGACGGATCCAGCCAAGCCGCAGCGGGTTGATGGCATGCAGGGGCTTGAATTCGCTTTCTGGATCCCACCACCGAGAGGCCAGCGCGCTGAACTTGTCGAGTTCGGCCTGGTCGGCGTTGGGTGTCTGATCGGGCTTCTGTGCAGTGATGTTCATATTGTCGCCTTGGGCTACGTGCCTGCATTCAGGCTCTGCCATTGGAAGAGGCATCTACAATGCGCGGTGTGGTGTAGCGGTTTTGCAGGCCAGAGGCTGCAAATGAATAAGGGCCCCGTATACGGAGCCCTTATTGTAGTCATGAATGCCGCAATGCCGAAGGAATGCGGCAAGGCTCTTACCCCGTTGCAGGGCAAGAGCCTTTCATGAATTACTTGCGTGTGCCGACGATCTCGATTTCCACGCGACGGTTCTGTGCGCGGCCTTCGCGAGTGGCGTTGGAAGCGATCGGGCTGGTTTCACCCTTGCCTTCCGTGTAGATGCGATCAGAGGCGATGCCCTTGCTGACCAGATAGTTCTTGACGGAGTTGGCGCGACGCTCGGACAGACCCTGGTTGTACTGTTCGCTACCGATGGAGTCGGTGTGACCCACGGCAATCAGGGTTTCGAGGTTCAGGGTACCAACTTGGTTGGCAACCTGGTCAAGAACCTGGCGACCTTCGGGCTTCAGGGTGTCTTTATCGAAGTCGAAGAAGGTGTCTGCGTTGAGAACGACCTTGGTGGCAGTCGGAGCCACGACTGGAGGCTGTGCCGCAGCAACAGGCACGCCGTCGCAACCCGGAACGCCGGTAGCGGGCGTCCAGAATGCATTACGCCAGCACAGTTCGTTGGTTCCGTTCATCCAAACGTTGCCAAACGGGTTGCGCCAGTTGTCGACGGTCTGTGCGGAAACCGCGCTGGTAGCAGTTGCGGCCGCGAAAGCGAGTGCCAATGCGATTTTGGAGGGTTTGTTCATGTTTCTCCTCGTTTGAGCTTAATGCTGGTAAATGACCGCAGCGAACCCCCGCCGCATATCAAGAAAACGGAGCCAGTATAGCAACGCGATGAGTGATCAAAGAATTGCGCTGGGTTTCATGCGTGTTAGGCCGAATCTTACGGCATTTCGCATGCCTTGTTTCAGCCTGGCCCAGGGAACCCGCCGATATGGACGGAATTATCCGGGAAGATTGGCCTACTTGTTGGTTTTAAGCAACAACGTAAAAGCGATCCGAGGATCCTTCAAAAGATATCAGGGCATGACTTGGCGAGGGGTGGCTCTCGTTGGGAAGGTGCTCGTCAGTGCTAGAATCTACTATTCGCCCGCGTGCGGCCGTCTTCACGTTTTCAAGAGAAAGAGACTCAAGCTCCATGGATTCCTTCGCCAAGGAAACGCTTCCGATATCGCTCGAAGAGGAAATGCGGCGCAGCTACCTCGATTACGCCATGAGCGTGATCGTGGGGCGTGCCTTGCCCGATGTTCGGGACGGCCTCAAGCCCGTGCACAGGCGCGTGCTCTTCGCTATGCACGAACTCAATAATGATTGGAACCGGCCTTACAAGAAGTCAGCGCGTATCGTCGGTGACGTAATCGGTAAATATCACCCACACGGTGACTCCGCTGTCTACGAAACCATTGTCCGTATGGCGCAGGATTTTTCACTACGCTATATGTTAGTGGACGGGCAGGGCAACTTCGGGTCAGTCGATGGCGACAGTGCCGCCGCCATGCGATATACCGAAGTGCGTCTGGCCAAGATCGCGCATGAGCTGCTGGCCGACATTGACCAGGAAACGGTCGACTTTGGCCCTAACTACGATGGCAGCGAACACGAGCCCCTGCTGTTGCCTTCGCGCCTGCCCAATCTATTGGTCAACGGCAGCTCCGGCATTGCGGTGGGCATGGCAACCAATATTCCGCCACACAACCTGGCAGAAGTCGTTGATGGTTGTCTGTTCGCATTGCGCAATCCGGAATGCACCATCGACGAACTGATGGAAATCATCCCGGCACCCGACTTCCCCACGGGTGGCATCATTTACGGCATGTCGGGGGTGCGCGAAGGTTACCGCACAGGTCGGGGCCGCGTGGTCATGCGGGCCACGACCCACTTCGAAGACATTGATCGCGGCAGCCGGCAGGCCATTGTGGTGGACTCCCTTCCTTATCAGGTCAATAAAAAGACGCTGCAGGAAAAGATTGCGGAACTCGTCAACGAGAAGCGCATCGAGGGCATCTCCGATATTCGAGATGAGTCCGATAAGGACGGCATGCGGCTTGTTGTAGAACTCAAGCGCGGCGAAGTGCCAGAAGTTGTCCTTAACAACCTATATAAGAACACCCAGCTTCAAGATACCTTTGGCATGAACCTGGTGGCGCTGGTCGACGGCCAGCCCCGGTTGCTGAACTTGAAGCAGATGGTCAGCCATTTCCTGTCGCACCGCCGCGAAGTGGTCACGCGCCGTACCGTGTTCCAATTGCGCAAGGCCCGTGAGCGCGGCCATGTGCTGGAAGGCCTGGCGGTGGCATTGGCCAATATTGACGATTTCATCGCCATCATCAAGGCAGCGCCTACGCCGCCCGTGGCGCGTCAGGAGCTCATGGCGCGCCGCTGGGATTCGTCCTTGGTGCGCGAAATGCTGCAGCGGGCTGACGAAGGCGACACCGTGGGGGGGCGTGCGGCTTACCGGCCCGATTCCCTGGCACCTGAATTCGGTCTGCAGGAAGACGGCCTGTATCGCCTGAGCGACGTACAGGCTCAGGAAATCCTGAATATGCGCCTGCAGCGCCTGACCGGCCTGGAACAGGACAAGATTGTCGGTGAGTACCGCGACATCATGGCCACCATTGCGGATCTGCTGGATATTCTGGCGCGGCCGGAACGCATTACGCAAATCATTATCGATGAACTTCAGGCCCTCAAGGCCGAATACTCCGTCGCAGCCAAGGATACGCGCCGCTCTGAAATCGAATACAACGCCGCTGAAATCGATACGGAAGATCTGATTACGCCCATGGATATGGTCGTGACGCTTTCGCACACAGGCTATATAAAGAGTCAGCCTTTGTCGGAATACCGGTCCCAGCGTCGAGGCGGGCGCGGGAAGCAGGCCACCGCCATGAAGGAAGACGACTGGGTCGATCAGCTCTTCATAGCGAATACGCACGATTTCCTGCTGTGCTTCTCTGACCGGGGTCGCGTTTACTGGCTGAAAGTGTGGGAAGTGCCATCCGGTTCCCGCAACTCTCGCGGCCGGCCTATCGTCAATATGTTCCCGTTGGCCGATGGCGAAAAAATCACGGTCGTGCTGAGCGTCAAGGAATTCAGCGAAGACCAGTTCGTCTTCATGGCAACGTCCCGCGGCGTGGTCAAGAAAACGCCGCTTTCCGATTTTTCCAACCCTCGCAAGGCCGGCATCATTGCCGTGGCGCTTGATGAAGGCGATTTCCTTATCGGGGCAGATCTCACCGACGGCGTTCATGACGTCATGTTGTTCTCCGATGCCGGCAAGGCCGTGCGTTTTGACGAGAACGATGTGCGGCCCATGGGGCGGCCGGCCCGTGGCGTGCGGGGCATGACGCTCGAAGAAGGTCAGTCAGTCATCTCCTTGCTGGTCGCGGGCGATGAGTCGCAAACAGTGCTCACTGCTACCGAAAACGGCTTCGGCAAGCGCACACCCATCGTCGAATACACGCGTCATGGGCGCGGCACCAAAGGGATGATCGCCATCCAGACATCCGTGCGTAACGGCAAGGTGGTCGGGGCAGTGCTGGTAGAGCCCGATGACGAGATCATGCTTATTACGACTGGCGGTGTGCTGGTGCGTACCCGTGTGTCTGAAATTCGTGAAATGGGTCGCGCTACTCAGGGCGTGACGCTTATCAGTGTGGATGACGGCAGCATGCTTTCGGGGGTGCGCCGCGTCGTCGAAAGTGACATCGATGACGACCCTGAAGACATTCAGGTGGTCGCCGAAGCACCTCAGGGCGGATTTTCATCTGACGCTGATGCTGGCGACGTGTCTGTGGATTTCGATGTCGATGGTGCACAAGACAGGTCACAAGAAGGCGGCGACGCTGGGGATGACGGTAATGCCGATAACGAATCAGGAGACCAGGAATGACCACGGTGCCGGGCCAGAAGCCCGTTGTTTCGGGTGAACCGGGGGCTGTCTTGAGCAATGGCGGCCGCCCCTGGAATTTTTCGGCCGGGCCATCGACTCTGCCTCTTGAAGTCCTTGAGCAAGCTGCAGTCGAAATGACGGATTGGCACGGAAGTGGCATGTCGGTCATGGAAATGAGCCATCGGGGCAAGGATTTCACAAGCATCCGCGACGAGGCCTTGGCCGATTTGCGCGAACTGCTGGCAGTGCCCGACGAGTTCGAGATCCTCTTTATGCAGGGTGGGGCGACTGCCGAAAACGCCGTCGTACCCATGAATCTTATCGGGCGTAATGGGGCCGGCAAGGCCGATTACATTCTGTCCGGGTCCTGGTCTGTCAAATCCCATACGGAAGCGCAGCGTTACGGCGATATCGCCGTGGCTGCCAGCAGTGGCAGCACGACGGTGATCAATGGTCGCGAGCAAGGCCCCTGGACCTGGTTTCCCACCCCTGATACATGGAAGTTACGGCCAGATGCTGCTTATCTGCATCTGTGCGGCAACGAAACCATTGGCGGTGTGGAATTCGCACAGTGGCCCTCGCTGAACGACCTGGGGGCGCCTGGCGTGCCCTTGGTCGTGGATGTGTCATCACACTTTTTGTCCCGGCCCATTGATTTCACCGGCGTCGGCATGGTTTACGCCGGCGCCCAGAAGAACGCCGGCCCCGCCGGGGTGACCGTGGTGATTGTGCGCAAAGACCTCATTGGCCACGCGCTGCCTATTTGCCCTTCGGCCTTCGATTACGCGAATGTGGCTGCGGCTGGATCCATGTTCAATACGCCGCCCACCTATGCCATCTACATCGCCGGGCTGGTGTTCAAGTGGCTGAAACGGCAAGGGGGCATTGCCGCCATCGAAGCGGAAAACATCCGCAAGGCACAGGCTCTTTATGCCTTTCTTGATCAGTCCGGGTTCTACCTGAGCACGGTGCACGATTCAGTGCGATCCCGCATGAATGCACCCTTCCTCTTACGCGACGAATCGCTGAACGCGGAATTCCTTGCGCAGGCCGAGGCGCGTGGGCTGACGCAGCTAAAGGGCCACAAGAGTGTGGGCGGCATGCGCGCTTCCATTTATAACGCCTTGCCTTTCGAAGGAGTGCAGGCACTGATCACCTTCATGCAGGAATTTGAACGACAATATGGATAACACCTTGCTTGCCCGCTTGCAGCCTCTGCGTCAGCGTATCGATGAAATCGACAATCAGCTTCTCCAGTTGCTCAATGAGCGCGCTCGTACCGCACAGGCTGTGGGCGAGATCAAGGAAGAGTTCGACGTCGATGGGCCAGTGCTCAAACCCGAACGCGAAGCCGTCATCATCCGTTCCTTGCAAGCACGTAACCCGGGGCCGTTTACAGCGGAAGCCATTGACGCGGTGTGGACGCAGATTATTTCGACCTGCCGCGGCCTGGAAAGCGTGCTTACAGTCGCTTATTTGGGGCCGCAGGGGTCGTTTTCCGAACAGGCGACATTCGAGCATTTCGGCCATGCCATCAACTCGGTGCGCTGCGACTCGTTCGATGAAGTGTTCCGTGCGGTAGAAGCCGGCCAGGCCGATGTCGGTGTGGTGCCGGTCGAAAACTCCACAGAAGGCGCTGTCAACCGTACGCTCGACCTTCTGTTGAATTCGCCACTCAGGATCATGGGAGAGCGTTCCATCAAGATCCACCATAATCTGCTGACCAGCTCCGGCACCATGGAAGGGGTAACGCGCATAGTGGCGCATCCGCAGGCGCTGGCGCAATGCCGTGACTGGCTCACGCGCAATTATCCCGGCTTGCCCCTGGACGCGGCTTCCAGCAATAGCGAGGCTGCTCGAATGGCTTCCCAGGACGCCACGGTGGCGGCAATTGCCGGCGATCATGCCGCGCATGCCTGGAATCTGCAGGTGGTGTCGTCAGGCATACAGGACGACCCTCAAAACCGCACGCGTTTCCTGGCTGTGGGCAAGATAGAAACCCTGCCGACAGGCGATGACCAGACCAGCATCATCCTGGCGGTGCCCAATCGGGCAGGGGCGGTCTACACCATGCTGGCGCCGCTGGCGGGGAATGGCGTTTCCATGACTCGCTTTGAGTCGCGGCCTGCCCGCACGGGCCAGTGGGAATACTATTTCTACGTAGACATGCTGGGCCATCGTAATGATCAGAAGGTCGGCAAAGCATTAAGCGAACTCAAGAAAGAGGTCGCCTTCTTCAAGGAGCTGGGCTCCTACCCCCGTCAATAAGGGGGCAAGGTGCACGATCAACAACCATTGGGCGGCTCCGCTGCGGCGCTGCCCGTGCTCGCCGTGGTTGGCGTCGGGCTTATAGGCGGGTCTTTTGCCGCCGCGCTGCGTCAGGCAGGGGCAGTGAGTCGTGTGCTGGGTGCCGGGCGCAACCGCAAATCATTGCATCAGGCGCTTGAGCTTGGCCTGATCGATGCCGAGGCCAGCCTCACCGAGGTGGCGGAACAGGCGGACATCATCCTCCTGTCGGTGCCGGTAGGCGCTACCGAGGCCGTCCTGGAAACCCTGCGCCCGGGGCTGAGGCCTGGCGCCTTGATTACTGATGTCGGCAGTACCAAGGTGAATGTGGTGCAGGCCGCCCGCGCGGCGCTGGGTGATCGTGTGGCCCAGTTTGTGCCCGGACACCCGATTGCCGGTGCGGAAACCACCGGCCCGGCGTCGGCCACGCCACAGCTTTATACAGGGCGCACCGTCATCCTGACACCTCTGGATGAAAACAGCGCTCAGGACAGGCTGCGAATCACGCGCTTGTGGGAAGTCTGCGGTGCCCGCGTGCTGGTCATGGAACCCGGCATGCACGACACGGTGCTGGCGTCGGTCAGCCATTTGCCGCATTTTCTTTCCTCGGTCTATATGTGGCAGGTGGCCAGTGCCGGGAATTCCGACTTGCGCATGGAATTGGCTGGCAGCGGCTTTCGTGACTTTACGCGCATTGCGGCCGGTTCGCCGGAAATGTGGCGTGACATCTTTCTGGCCAATCGGGACGCAGTCCTCTCGGAACTTGCAGAAGTCCGGAAGGCGCTTGATCAGGCGGAACAGGCGCTGCTGGCAGGCGATACCCAGCAGCTTCATGATTTTCTGGAACGTGCCGCGTTGGCGCGGCGCTTCTGGGGCAGCCGGAGCGGTTTGAAATGACGACGACTCGCAGTGTGGATACACGACCCGAACAACTTTTGTTAGGCGCCGTAGGTAGCGCCCGGGGCACCATGACCTTGCCCGGTTCAAAAAGCATATCCAACCGCGCCCTGCTGATTGCCGCGCTTGCCGAAGGGCGGACAACGCTGCATGGTTTGCTGGATTCGGACGACACCCGGGTCATGTTGCAGTCGCTGAAGGCGCTCGGGGTTATGTTGGAACCATCCACCGACGGCGCTTTGACGGTAGAAGGGGTCAGGCGTTTTCCCGCCAATACTGCAAACCTGTTTCTGGGTAATGCCGGGACGGCTTTTCGGCCGTTGACCGCAGCGCTGGCAGTGCAGGGCGGGGCTTACGAACTATCCGGCGTGCCTCGCATGCACGAACGGCCCATAGGCGATCTGGTGGATGCCCTGCGCATGCTGGGGGCGGACGTCGAATATCTCGGGACCCCTGGCTATCCTCCTTTGCGGATAGGCCGAGGCAGTCTTGATGCCAGCCGCGCCGTGCGCGTCAGGGGTAATGTTTCCAGTCAGTTTCTCACTGCGCTGCTGATGGCAGCACCGCTGCTGGCTGGCCCGGCAGCAGCGGATGTCGTCATCGAAGTGGAAGGTGAGCTGATTTCCCAGCCTTACATACTCATTACCCTGAATTTAATGGCGCGGTTTGGCGTGCAGGTCGAACAGCAGGGTTGGCAGCGTTTCGTTGTACCGGCCGGGGCTCGCTATCGCTCGCCGGGTGAATACCATATCGAAGGCGATGCGTCGTCGGCGTCTTACTTCATGGCATTGGGCGCCCTTGGCGGCGGGCCGGTCCGTATTCTGGGCGCAGGTGCGGGCAGTATCCAGGGCGATATCGAGTTTGCCGAGGTGGTGCGCGATATGGGCGGGGCGGTCACGCTGGAAGCCGACTCGATCGAAGTCAAGGGGGGCAGGGTGGCCAGTGGCGATCGTCTGCGTGCTTTCGATCGTGATTTCAATTTGATCCCGGATGCCGCCATGACGGCGGCGGCAATGGCGCTCTATGCGGACGGGCCTTGCGTGTTGCGCAACATAGGCAGCTGGCGCGTCAAGGAAACCGATCGTATCGAAGCCATGCATACAGAACTTGCCAAGCTGGGGGCCAAGGTGGAATCCGGGCCCGACTGGCTGAAAGTGTTTCCTATCGAACCCGGTGGCTGGCGTGCTGCAGAAATCCACACCTATGACGATCACCGCATGGCCATGTGCTTTTCGCTGGCCGCCTTTGGTGGGGTGCCGGTCACCATACTCGACCCCGCTTGCGTCGGCAAAACCTTTCCAGAATACTTTGAGGTTTACCAACGCCTGGTGCAGCCATGAGCTTAACTTCACCCGCCCCGGTCATCACGATAGATGGCCCGACCGCTTCAGGAAAAGGCACCATAGCTGGCAGGGTCGCCGCCCACCTGGGCTGGGCGGTGCTGGACAGCGGTGCGCTCTATCGTTTGACCGCCCTGGGGGTGCTGCGTTCTGCTTGCAGCGCTGATGACATTGATGGTGTGGCCGAAATCGCGCGTAATCTGGATGTGGTGTTTCAAGGTGAGGGCATCATCGTTCATGGCGAAGACGTGGCCGGGGCCATACGCGAAGAGCACATCGGCAATCTCGCTTCACGCGTAGCCGCTTATCCATCCGTGCGCGAGGCCTTGCTACAGCGTCAGCGCGACTTCCGGCGCCTGCCCGGCCTGGTGGCGGACGGCCGCGACATGGGGACGGTGGTCTTTCCCGATGCGCCGCTCAAGATCTTCTTGGTGGCCAAGGTCGAAGCCAGGGCTGAAAGACGCTATAAGCAGTTGAAGGAAAAGGGCTTTTCTGTTAATCTACACGACCTTTTGGAAGATATGCGGGCCCGGGATCTGCGGGATAGCAATCGCGCAAGCGCGCCGCTTGTGGCAGCTGAAGACGCTGTCATCATTGATTCTTCCGTTCTAAGTATCGAACAAACGGTTGCTGCTGTTTTGGGCCTTTGGTCGAAAAAGGTGTTTTAAGGCGTTTCATGGCATTAGGCGCAGGCATGGGGCCGGTCGTCCTGCCAGAAACGATTTCATCAACTCCACTGGGGAAACCTGGTGTGTTATTACCGGCCATTCCGGCCAATGGATCACTAATGTCCACCATCAATCTGGAAGCCGCACTGGGCGGCGAAAGCTTTGCCGATCTCTTCAACGAAAGCGTCAAGAACCAGGACATGAAGTCCGGTGAGGTGATTTCGGCTGAAGTTGTGCGCATTGACCATAATTTTGTCGTCGTCAATGCAGGCCTCAAGTCCGAGGCCCTGATTCCCCTCGAAGAATTCCTGAACGACCAGGGTGAACTGGAAGTCGAATCCGGCGATTTCGTTTCCGTCGCCATTGATTCGCTCGAAAACGGTTATGGCGACACCATCCTGTCGCGTGACCGTGCCAAGCGTCTGTCGGCATGGCTGCAGCTCGAGCAGGCGCTCGAGTCGGGTGAATTGGTCAACGGCACCATCACCGGCAAGGTGAAGGGCGGCCTGACTGTCATGACCAACGCCATCCGCGCCTTCCTGCCCGGTTCGCTGGTGGATCTCCGCCCGGTCAAGGACACCACCCCATACGAAGGCAAGACGCTCGAGTTCAAGGTCATCAAGCTCGACCGCAAGCGCAACAACGTCGTGCTGTCGCGTCGTGCCGTACTCGAAGCCAGTATGGGCGAAGAGCGCGAGAAGCTGCTCGAAACGCTGCACGAAGGCGCCATCGTCAAGGGCATCGTCAAGAACATCACCGACTACGGTGCTTTCGTTGACCTGGGCGGTATCGACGGCCTGCTGCACATCACTGATATGGCATGGCGTCGCGTGCGTCACCCCTCCGAAGTCCTGCAAGTCGGCCAGGAAGTCGAAGCCAAGGTGCTCAAGTTCGACCAGGAAAAGAGCCGTGTCTCCCTGGGCGTCAAGCAGCTGGGCGAAGACCCATGGATCGGCTTGGCCCGTCGCTACCCGCAAGGCACGCGTCTGTTCGGCAAGGTTACCAACCTGACCGATTACGGTGCTTTCGTTGAAGTGGAAGACGGCATCGAAGGGCTGGTGCACGTTTCCGAAATGGACTGGACCAACAAGAACGTCGATCCGCGCAAGGTCGTGACCCTGGGCGAAGAAGTCGAAGTCATGGTTCTGGAAATCGACGAAGACCGTCGCCGCATTTCGCTGGGCATGAAACAGTGCCGCCAGAATCCCTGGGAAGAGTTCTCGATCAACTTCAAGCGCGGTGACAAGGTTCACGGCGCGATCAAGTCGATCACCGACTTTGGCGTGTTTGTCGGCCTGCCCGGCGGCATCGATGGCCTGGTGCATCTTTCCGACCTGTCCTGGAGCGAATCCGGCGAAGAAGCCGTCCGCAACTTCAAGAAGGGCGACGAGATCGATGCCGTGGTGCTTGCCATCGACACCGACAAGGAACGCATCTCCCTGGGCGTCAAACAGCTGGAAGGCGACCCCTTCAATAACTACGTTGCCACTTACGATAAGGGCGCCGTGGTTCAGGGCGTTGTCAAGTCGGTCGAGCCCAAGGGTGCTGTGGTGACCCTGTCGGTCGATGTCGAAGGCTATCTGCGCGCATCCGAAGTGGCTGCAGGCCGCGTGGAAGACGCGACTGCCGTACTGAATGCCGGCGACGAGATCGAAACCATGATCATCAACGTCGATCGCAAGTCGCGTTCCATCCAGCTTTCGATCAAGGCACGTGAGAACGCAGAAACGGCCAGCACGATTCAGCGTATGTCCGAAGCCAGCGCTTCCTCCGGCACCACCAATCTGGGCGCGCTGCTGAAGGCCAAGCTGGATCAGGCCCGCGACGACGGTTGATGGCGTGACCAAGTCAGAGCTGATTACGATACTTGCCGGCCGCTATCCGCAGCTGGCGGTTCGTGATACGGACATAGCGGTCAAGACCATGCTCGAAGCCATGACTCAGGCCCTGGCTTCGGGCCAGCGCATCGAGATCCGTGGTTTCGGCAGTTTCTCGCTGTCTGCACGTTCGCCGCGTATTGGCCGCAATCCCAAGTCGGGCGAGAAGGTGATGGTACCTGGCAAGCAGGTGCCTCACTTCAAGGCCGGCAAGGAATTGCGCGAACGTGTTGACTCCGCTTCTCGCGAAGACCCGGCTCAAGAAGCCGGGCTGGCGCCGTCCGGACTCGACCGCGACACCATCAACTACTGATCGTCTGCTGCAGCTGGCTACGCCGGCTGTCGGCAAGAGCCCCCGTTCCTGAGCCCTCATAAAGACATGATGGTTCAGGAACGGGGGCTTTCCGTTTTTACCGTCGGGCATAAGGCAGAGCGTGACCTCGTCCTTTTCCCCTTACAATCGAACCGTTCTGCGTCCCTGGAGTTTCATATGCGGTATCTGGTCTGGATTCTGCGGCTGGTGGTGTTCGTCGTTGTCTTGTTGTTCGCCTTGAAGAACACAGGGCCGGTCGATGTCAATTTCTTTGCCGATCACGTTGTTTCGGGTGTTCCACTGATTGTCGTCATGCTGGCGGTATTCATTCTGGGAGCGCTGTTCGGTCTGCTGATCACGGCACCTGCGGTTATGCGCCGCCGCCGCGAGGCCGCCCGGTTGCGGCGGGAACTTGCCCGCCTTGAAGAAAAGCACCGGCAGCCTGCCACGCCCCCCGAAGCGGCCGTCGCTCCTGAAACGGTGGCGCCTCTTGCCCCGCTGTAACTGTAAGGCACCTGTTTCGATATAGAGGACAACCGTGGATTTTCAAACTTGGTGGCTCATTTTTGTGCCCCTGCTGTTTGCCTTGGGCTGGATTGCCGCCCGGGTGGACTTCCGGCAGATGCTGTCCGAGACCCGCTCGCTGCCCAACTCTTATTTCAAGGGCCTGAATTTTCTTCTGAACGAAGATCCCGATCGTGCGATTGACGCATTCGTGGAGGTTGCCAAGCTCGACCCCGAAACCACCGAGTTGCATTTTGCGCTGGGAAGTTTGTTCCGCCGTCGTGGCGAAATGGAACGTGCCATCCGGGTGCACCAGAGCCTGCTGTCGCGCTCTGACCTGGCGCAAGCCGACCGTGAGTCCGCTCAGCACGAATTGGCCCAGGATTTTCTCAAGGCAGGCATGCTTGATCGTGCCGAGCAGGCATTCGAATCGGTACTGGATACGCGCTATGCCGTCCCGGCCGTGCGCGCGCTGATACGCATTTATGAATCCGAGCATGACTGGCCGCGCGCCATTGAAGCGGTGAAGCGCTTGCGTGCGCTGGTCGACGAGCCGGTACCGCAGCTGGTGCATTATCACTGTGAAATGGCTCTGGGCGCCATGTCGGCGCGACCGAGCGACGCGGCGGCGGCCGAGGCCGCGCTTGACGCCGCTGACAATGCCGCGCGTGAATTGCGCAAGGATAATGGCGGGGCGACTTCGGAAGTGCGTATTGCCATGTTGCGGGCACGCCTGGCGGCCTTGCAGGGCAACACGGAGGGCGAACGCAAGTACCTGACCTCGGTGCTGGACATCGCACCACCCTATGCCAGTCTGGTGGCTGCCGATGTGCTGGAATCCTATCGCAAGCTGGATCAGGCGCCGGAAGGCCTGACCCTGCTGCGCGAACATTATGGCCGTCATCCGTCGCTGGACGTATTCAATGTGGTGTTTCGCGAGATACGCAGCCAACAGGGTCACCGGCCGGCCTGGGCCTTCGCCCGCGAGGCTTTACGCGCTCAACCCTCCATGCTGGGGCTGGATCGCCTCCTGGAAGTCGAGCTTGCATCAGGCGAAGCCCGGCCGCGTGAGTATTCAGCTATAGCAGGGCAGGTGACAGGCCAGCCCGAGCATGTTGCGCCCTTGGCGGTGCTGGAAATCGCGGCAGGCGCCGACTTCAGCCTGCTGCGTTCCATCATTCATCGGCATACACAACGATTGGACCGTTATGCTTGCCAGGTATGTGGCTTCGAGGCGCGCAACTTCTATTGGCAATGTCCAGGCTGCAATTCCTGGGAAACTTATCTACCCCGACGTCTGGAAGAAATCAAATGACGGCGCCTTCTGATAAAGAGCGCGTTCTTTGGAACGACCCCCGGGCATCGCGCCGTGCTGCGGTTGATGCGCAAGCGACCGCAGGTAATGATCTGGGTGTCTTTCCTGCAGATAAAGCGGCTGACACAAAAATACTCGTGATCGGCGATGTGATGCTGGATCGGTACTGGTTCGGCGAGGTCGACCGTATTTCTCCCGAGGCGCCCGTACCGGTGGTCAGGGTGGCTCGTCGTGAGGATCGTCTGGGTGGCGCGGCCAACGTCGCGCGCAATATCGTTGCCCTTGGTGCCGGAGCTGCCCTGATGGGGCTGGTGGGGAAAGACGAGGCGGGGGAAAAGGTTGCGTTTCTGGCTGGCGAGGAAGGTATACGGGCCAGGCTGGTCATCGACGAGCGGATGCATACCACTCTTAAGATGCGGGTGCTGGGCAGGCAGCAGCAGTTGCTGCGGGTCGACTTCGAGGAACAGCCTGAAGCAGGTGGGCTGGACGACTTGATGGCAAGTGCGCGTACCGCAATGGCGGCGTGTGACGTTGTGGTGCTGTCGGATTATGCCAAGGGCTGCCTGTCGCGGGTAGAAGGCCTGATTGCGTTGGCGCGAGAGGCAGGCCGGCCCGTGCTGGTCGATCCGAAAGGTCATGATTACGTACGCTATCGGGGCGCCACCATCATCACGCCCAACCGCGCCGAGATGGCACAGGCGGTCGGGGCCTGGGCGGATGAGTCCGATCTGGAACGCCGTGCCCAGGCGCTACGTCAGGAATTGCGCCTTGAGGCGCTGCTGATCACCCGGTCGGAACAGGGTATGACGCTTTTCACCGACAAGGGGCGGCATCATATCGACGCGCAAGCCCACGAAGTGTTCGACGTGTCGGGGGCGGGTGATACGGTGCTGGCAACATTGGCCGTGGCCCGGGCATCGGGTCTCAGCTGGGAAGCAGCCATGGGCTGGGCCAACCGGGCCGGTGGCATCGTCGTGGGCAAGCTTGGGACATCAGTGGTTACAGCAGGAGAACTATCATGATCGTGGTTACCGGTGGCGCCGGCTTCATAGGCAGTAATCTGGTGCGGGGCCTGAATCGCCGTGGCCATACTGACATTCTGGTCATTGACGATCTCACCGAAGGCGATAAATTCCGCAATCTCGTGGGGTGCGAAATTGCCGATTATCAGCATAAAGATGATTTCAGGCAGCGCATCCGACAGGGCGATCTACCGCCGATAGAAGCCGTACTGCACCAGGGTGCATGTTCCGACACCACCGAACGCAACGGGCGTTACATGCTCGATAACAACTACCGGGTAACGCTCGAATGGTTCGAACTTTGCCAGGCGCGGCGCATTCCGTTTGTCTACGCATCGTCGGCGGCGGTCTATGGTCCCGGCCCTGTTTACGCAGAAGATCCGTCCAATGAAGCGCCGCTGAACGTTTACGGCTATTCCAAATACTTGTTCGATCAGGTGTTGCGCCGTCGTATGCGTGAACTGGCCGCACCGGTGGTGGGGCTGCGCTACTTCAACGTTTATGGCCCTCAGGAACAGCACAAGGGCCGCATGGCATCGGTCGCCTTCCACAACTTCAATGAGTTCATGCAGGGCGGCCATGTACGCCTGTTCGGTGGTTGGGACGGTTACGGCGATGGGGGCCAGATGCGCGACTTCATACACGTGGATGACGTCGTCGATGTAAACCTGCACTTTATCGACCACCCCGAAGTGTCCGGCATCTTCAATTGCGGCACGGGCAGGGCCCAGCCTTTCAACGATGTGGCTTCCAGTGTGGTGAATGCCATCCGGCGCGCCCGCAACGAAGCCGAACTGTCGTTGGAAGAACAGGTTGATCAGGGCTTGTTGCGCTACATTCCTTTTCCAGATGATCTCAAGGGGCGTTACCAGAGTCATACCCAGGCTGATCTGACGCAATTGCGGGCTGCTGGCTACCATCAGCCATTCCGTGATGTGCAATCGGGTGTGGCGCAGTACGTGGAACGGCTGCTGGGGCATTGATCCCGCGGCGTAAGTGTGAGGGCAGGGCGTTTTTAGCGTGAACAGGCCCTGGACGTGGCTTTTACGTATGGATAGATGTCGGTGCTGCGGCTGTTCGCTGCAGCCAGCATGTTCCATCATGAAGGTTCGAGATCCAGGCCGCTGGCATGCTGCTTTCGGTCGTGGGCCTCACCCTTCAGGAGCCGTCCATGAATCCTTTTCTGGAATCCACTGTTGCCAAACCCCGGCCCGGTGCGCGCTGGCAACAAGCATCCCGCCAAAAAGCTTCCACCGCATCCGAACCGCAGGGCACCCATCCATCGGCCTCCCAGAATCCCGGCCGGGCAGTTGGCCGCAAGCGAGCGTCTCGCACTCGTTTGCGACGCGTGGGGCGTATCCTGCGGGTGCTTACGCTGGCAGGCTCGCTGCTGATGCCCGCAGCAGTACTCGCAGTCGATATCAACACGGCGACGGCCGAACAATTGCTGGAAGTCAAAGGCATCGGTCCCAAGATGGCGCGTGTCATTATTGAAGAGCGCGAGCGTGGTGGCGGGTTTGCCTCCCTTGATGATGTTTCTGATCGAGTCAAGGGGATAGGGCCCAAGAAAGCGGCAGCCATGCAGGCCTCGGGCTTGACGGTTGGCGCCGCCAAGGGGGCCGCCACTTCAACTTCTGGCGGGACAGCCAGTCGGGTTTCCAGCGCAGGCGCTAACCGAAGAAATCGTTGAACTTCCGACTTGGCTATTCTGCAAGCACCCGGGCCGGTGTATGATTTTGCGCATGAAGAACTATCCCACTATCGAAGACATCATCGGCGCGACACCCATGGTTCGCCTGCAACGCCTGCCCGGCGATGCAGGCGAACCGCGCGGTAACGTGATACTGGCCAAGCTGGAAGGTAATAATCCGGCGGGGTCAGTCAAGGATCGCCCCGCCATTTCCATGATCCGCGAAGCAGAGGCACGCGGCGACATCAAGCGTGGCGATACGATCATCGAAGCCACCAGCGGCAACACAGGTATTGCTTTGGCGATGGCTGCGGCCGTGCGTGGCTACAAGATGATTCTCATCATGCCAGACAATCTCTCTGTAGAACGCCGCGCGTCCATGACGGCCTATGGTGCCGAGCTCATTCTCACCCCGGCCGATCAGGGCGGCATGGAATACGCCCGCGACCTTGCCGCCAAAATGCAGGCCGAAGGCAAGGGCAAGGTGCTAGACCAGTTTGCGAACGCTGATAATCCGCTGGCACACATGCAAGGCACTGGCCCTGAAATCTGGGACCAGACCGATGGCACTGTGACACATTTCGTCAGTGCCATGGGTACAACCGGTACCATCATGGGTGTCAGTGAATACCTGAAATCCCGCGACCCCCGTATCCAGGTCGTGGGCGCGCAGCCTGCGGAAGGGTCTCAGATTCCCGGCATTCGTAAGTGGCCCGAAGAATACCTGCCCAAAATTTACCAAGCCAGCCGGGTGGATGCCTTCGAATCCATTTCACAATCGGAAGCCGAAGACATGGCGCGACGCCTGGCAGCCGAAGAAGGCATTTTTGGCGGGATCTCTTCGGCGGGGGCGCTGGTCGCCGCCTTGCGCGTAGCCCAGCGCGTAGAAAACTCAACCATCGTGTTCATTGTCTGTGACCGCGGCGACCGCTATTTGTCGACCGGCGTGTTCAACTGAGCTGCAAATGGCGCAGGCATGGGCCCGGCACCGATACGGTGTTCAAGTTCCTGCGCCAGATCTGCTACCGAACTGGCATAGAAATAGCTTCGGTTGTAGTGGGTGAGGGCGAAAAAATTAGGTGTACCTACGCGGTACTCGACTGTGCCACGGGGTTCGTCGGCCAGGTTGACCATCCCCAAGGGGTGCTGCTGCCACCCAGCCTTATTCGTTGGCGCAGTCGCGCCGGCAGCACTGAGTTGCGCCCAGTTTAGGGTGGGGGTCAGGCCCCCCGTGACCAAGGCTTCTGCGTTGGCCGGCGGTGTCACCGGCGCAAACACGGGCAGGCCCGGTACCCAGCCATGCAGGCGCAGGAAGCGTGCCACCGAAACAATCGCGTCGCTGGTGCTGTTATGCAGGTCGATACGGCCATCGCGGTCACCGTCGGCGGCGTAGCGCATCAGGCTGCCTGGCATGAACTGCGGCAGCCCCATGGCACCGGCAAAAGAACCGCTCACTTGGCGGGCATCCAGCTTTTTTTCGTAGTCAAGCTGGATCAGGTCGGCCAGCTGGTTACGGAACAGATGGCTGCGCTCTGGCCGCTTGGCATCCGGATAGCGGAACCCAAGAGTTGCCAGGACATCCAGCACCCGGAAATTGCCGGTGTGCCGGCCGTATACGGTTTCTACGCCGATGATGGCTACGATAATGGAAGCGGGCACCCCGTATTCCTGCTGAGTCCGCTGAAGGTCCGCTGCGTTTTCCTTCCAGAATTGCTGGCCTGTGCGTATGCGTATGGGTTCGACGAAACGATTTCGGTAGGTCACCCAGCTGCGCCGTATCCGTGTGCCTGACGGGGTCATGAGTTTTGCGGCGGAGGCGTTGTATTGCGCTTCGAGCAGCAGCGCCCGTACGTGTTCAAGTGGCAGTTGTCGCAGACGGGCAACTTCGTTGGCGAAGCTTTCGATATCCTGGTCCAGCATTCCGGCCGACGTACTGAAGGGGCGGCTGGAAACTTCAGAGCTCCCGGCATTGATTTCGGGGGCGTCGGCGGCTGGATCTAGGCCGGCCACCGTCGCAGGGGTGTCGCTGCTGCCTGTCGTGGCGCTTGCGCGTGGCACGGAAATGTCTGTTGCTTGCTTGCTGGCGCAGGCTGTGGTCAGCAGGGCCAGAAGGACTGCTTGCAAAATGCGGGTACGTCTGAACATAATCGACCTTTATGGAGACCCTATACATTACCAGCCCGGCGTGCCGTCGGCATGAAATGGGCAGCTGGCATCCGGAATGTCCGGAAAGGCTCGATGCTATCAATGATCAGTTGCTATCGGCAGGAATTTTGCCTTTTCTTGATGCCATGGATAATTCGCGCTTGGCCACCGACGCCGAAATCCTGCGGGTACACACCGCCGCCCACCTTGCTCATCTCAAAAGCCTGTCTCCTGCTTCCGGCTATGCCGAAATCGATGGCGACACTTCCATGAATACCCATACTTTGGCTGCCGCCTTCGAGGCAGCGGGGGCGGGCATTGCTGCTGTCGATGCAGTGATGCACGGTGAGGCTGTGTCGGCATTTTGCAACGTCCGTCCACCGGGGCATCATGCGGAATCGGGGCGCGCCATGGGGTTCTGCTTTTTCAACAACGTGGCCGTTGCGGCGGCGCATGCGCTGGAGCACCACGGTCTCTCGCGTGTGGCCATCATCGATTTTGATGTTCATCATGGCAATGGAACAGAAGATATCTATTTCGATGACCCGCGTGTCATGATGTGCAGTTTCTATCAGCACCCCTTTTATCCTGACCGCCGACGCAACGAAACTCGCGACAATATGGTGAATGTGCCGGTTGATGCCTATACCACGGGCTTCGACCTGCGCCAGGTCGTCAGCGATATCTGGTTGCCCCGTTTACACGATTTCGCGCCTGAGATGTTGTTTGTTTCGGCGGGTTTCGACGCCCACCGTGAAGACGAAATGGGCCAGCTTGGAATGGTCGAATCCGATTACGCCTGGATCACCGATCAGCTTGTGACAGTCGCATCACGCAGCGCACAGGGCCGTATCGTGAGCATGCTGGAAGGGGGTTACAACCTCTCGGCACTGGGCCGTAGTGCAGTTGCGCACATCAGATCATTGTCAAAGTTGTAGAATAAAAGACTTTGCAGGATACAAGCCTGGTGCGGACTGTCAGTTGCCATTGCCTTGCAGGCACGGACGCAAGACCGGTGATGCACGTTTTTGTTTATTAGTGAAATATCCTTGGAGGATGCTCGATGAAGGTGTTAGTGCCTGTCAAGCGCGTTGTTGACTATAACGTCAAGGTTCGCGTCAAATCAGACCACACTGGCGTGGATATTGCCAATGTGAAGATGTCCATGAACCCGTTCGACGAAATCGCTGTCGAAGAAGCCACCCGGCTGAAGGAAAAAAGTACGGTTTCCGAAGTGGTGGCGGTGTCTTGCGGCGTTGCTCAAAGCCAGGAAACCCTGCGTACCGCCATGGCAATTGGCGCTGACCGGGGCATTCTCGTGCAAACCGACGTCGAACTGCAGCCGCTGGCTGTTGCCAAGCTGTTGAAGGCACTGGTCGACAAAGAACAACCGCAACTCGTGATTCTTGGCAAGCAGGCCATCGATGACGACGCCAACCAGACTGGCCAAATGCTGGCTGCCTTGCTGGGCTGGCCCCAGGCAACCTTCGCCAGCAAGGTTGAAGTGGATGGCGATAAGGTCCAGGTGACTCGTGAAGTCGACGGCGGCCTGGAAACGCTGTCGCTTTCCCTGCCCGCCATCATCACGACCGATCTGCGCTTGAATGAGCCGCGCTATGTGACGCTGCCCAACATCATGAAAGCAAAGAAGAAGCCGCTGGAAAACGTTACCCCGGAAGATCTCGGCGTGGATGTTGCGCCGCGTCTCAAGACGCTCAAGGTCGCCGAGCCGCCAGCACGCCAGGCCGGCATCATGGTGCCGGATGTGGCAACTCTGGTGGACAAACTCAAGAATGAAGCAAAGGTGGTCTGATCATGACGAATCTGGTTATTGCTGAACACGACAATGCACAGCTCAAGGGTGCGACGCTGAGCGCGGTCGCCGCGGCGGCAGCCATTGGCGGGGACATCCATATCCTGGTAGCAGGTAGCGGCGCGCAGGCAGTCGCAGACCAGGCAGCCAAGGCTGCCGGCGTGAGCAAGGTCATTCTTGCCGACAGCGCATCGCTGGAATACGGCTTGGCCGAGAACGTCGCCGCTCAAGTGCTGGAAATCGCAGGCAACTACAGCCACATCCTGTTCCCAGCCACGGCGGCTGGCAAGAACGTGGCACCGCGTGTGGCAGCCAAGCTTGATGTTGCGCAGATTTCCGACATCATTGCGGTTGAGTCCGCCGATACGTTTCAACGCCCCATCTACGCAGGTAATGCCATCGCCACGGTGCAATCGGCCGATAGTGTCAAGGTGATCACCGTCCGCACGACTGCCTTTGATGCTGTTGCAGCCGAAGGCGGCAGCGCTGCCATCGAGAACGCCGATGGCGTGGCTGATTCGGGCAAGTCCTCCTTCGTGGGTCGTGAGTTCGCCAAGAGCGATCGCCCCGAACTGGCGGGTGCCAGCGTTGTGGTTTCGGGCGGTCGCGGCATGGGCAGTGCCGAGAACTTCAAAATTCTCGATCCTCTGGCCGACAAGCTGGGTGCGGCATTGGGCGCTTCGCGCGCTGCGGTGGATGCCGGCTATGCCCCGAACGATTGGCAGGTCGGGCAGACCGGCAAGATCGTTGCTCCGCAACTTTACGTGGCCGTGGGGATCTCCGGTGCCATCCAGCATCTGGCAGGCATGAAGGATTCCAAGGTGATTGTTGCCATCAACAAAGACGCCGAAGCTCCCATCTTCGGTGTGGCCGACTATGGCCTGGTGGCGGATCTCTTCCAGGCTGTGCCGGAACTGACCGACGCCCTCTGATCGCTTTGAAGCAGTAATGAAAAACCCGGCCTATGGTCGGGTTTTTTTCATGGTGGCGACATCCAGAGGCAAGTGCGGCCGTGCGGCCAGCCTTGTTGCCTGGGCCATTCATTTGTCATACTGCAAGAGATCAGGGGGTTTTTACCCACGTCAGCATGCTTCGCTGCCGAGGTGGCAGTATGATTTGCCCGGCTGCCCGATGTGCGGGCTCATAACCAATCTAGACGTAGGGCGTGTCGATCGTGCGAATCGTCACGACCGGATAGTGGAGACACCATGACGTATAAAGCACCCATCGAGGATATTCGTTTCGTATTCCAGGAACTGGCAGCGCTGGATGACATCCTGTCGCTGCCTGCCTATGCGGAACTGGATGCGGACACGATTGATGCCGTGCTGCAGGAAAATGCGCGCTTTGTTGAAGACGTCGTGGCGCCGCTCAACCGCGATGGCGACCTTCAGCCGGCCCGTTGGGAAGACGGCGAGGTCCGGGCTGCAGCTGGCTTTGGTGCAGCCTTCGACGCCTTTGCAGAGGGCGGTTGGCAGGGTCTGCAGCATGACCCTCGGTGGGGTGGGCAAGGTCTGCCGAAACTATTGAGCGCTGCAGCGGGCGAAACACTCAACGCGGCAAACCTGTCTTTTGCGCTATGCCCGATGCTGACGGATGGCGTCATTGAAGCCTTGTCCACGGCCGGTACGCCGCAACAGTGCGAACAATACATCCCCAAAATGTTGCAAGGGCGCTGGACAGGCACGATGAACTTGACCGAGCCTCAGGCTGGTTCAGATCTGGCCTTGCTTTCCACTCGCGCTTTGCCGCAGGAAGATGGCAGCTACCGCCTGTATGGCCAAAAGATTTTCATCACCTATGGCGAGCACGACATGGCCGAAAATATCGTCCATCTGGTGCTGGCCCGTACGCCGGATGCGCCCAAGGGCGTAAAAGGCATCTCGCTGTTCATCGTACCCAAGTTTCTGGTGAACGATGATGGTTCTCCAGGCGCCCGCAACGATGTCTGGTGCGCCTCGCTTGAACATAAGCTGGGCATACATGGCAGCCCGACCGCTGTGCTGTTCTATGGTTCAGGGAAGGGTGATGTAGGTGAAGGTGCAATTGGCTACCTGGTGGGTGCCGAAAACCGCGGCCTGGAATACATGTTCATCATGATGAATGCGGCCCGCTTTGCCGTGGGCATTCAAGGGGTAGCCCAAAGTGAACGCGCATTGCAGCTGGCGCTTTCGTATGCGGCTGAGCGGGTGCAGGGTCAGGCGCTTGAAGGTTCCCCCGGGCCGGTTTCCATCGACCGTCATCCCGATGTCCAGCGCATGCTGGGCACCATGCGGGCACTGACGGAAGGCACGCGGGCTACCGCACTGTGTGCTGCGGGCCTTGCCGACCTGGCCAGTGCCCATCCGGACGAATCAGAGCGGGCGCGCTGTAAGGCGATCTACGAATATCTGGTCCCTGTCGTCAAGGCGTTTTCCACTGAAACAGCCGTTGAAGTCGCCTCGCTGGGCGTTCAGGTGCATGGCGGCATGGGCTACATCGAAGAAACCGGCGCTGCTCAGTATTATCGTGATGCGCGTATTCTGCCCATCTACGAAGGGACAACGGCGATTCAGGCCAATGATTTTGTCGGACGGAAGATTCTTCGCGATGGTGCGGCGGTGGCACTGGCCATCGTTGAGCAAATGCAGGCAACCGTGGCCGACCTTCAAACAATGGTGGCGTCGGCAGGCGATGCTTCGGATGCACTGGCGCTGATCGGGCGGCAGCTTGAATCGGCCGTGTCTGCCTATACAGTAGCCATCCGGTATGTGTTGGATAATGCCCGTCACGATGTACGCGGGGTATTCATGGGTAGCGTGCCCTTGCTTATGCTTGCCGGGGTGGTGCATGGCGGGTGGCAGCTTGCGCGTGCGGCGCTTGTATGTCATGGGCATGAGCAGGCGGGCACTGCCACCGAGTTCCATCGGCGCAAGCTTGCCACTGCTGTGGCTTACGCAGTTCATGTCCTGCCGCGGGCACGGGCCTATTCAGAAAGTATTCTTGCCGGCGGCCTTGCTGCGCGCTATGCGGGTCTTGGCATATAAAAAATATATATATGAGTACAGGTTATTTGTAATTTCAATAATAAGGGCTGACAATATTCAGAGCACACTTACTTGTCAGCCTCAAAAATCAAGGAATGCTCATGACCACTCTTCGCCTGGGAGACACCGCTCCCGATTTCGAACAGGATTCTTCCGCCGGTCGCATCCGTTTCCATGACTATCTGGGTGATAGCTGGGGGGTGCTGTTTTCGCATCCGGCCGACTTCACGCCCGTCTGCACAACTGAATTGGGCTATACCGCCATTGTTTCGGGCGAATTTGCCAAACGCAACGTCAAGGTGATTGCCGTTTCGGTGGATGACAACGACTCGCACAAGAAGTGGATCGATGACATCAACGAAACCCAGAATACACAGGTGAATTTCCCCATTCTGGCGGACCCTGACCGCAAGGTCGCTACGCTCTACGACATGATCCACCCCAACGCGAGCACCACTGCTACCGTGCGTTCGGTGTTTGTGATCGACCCGGCCAAGAAAATACGCATGGTATTGACTTATCCCGCCAGCACTGGCCGGAACTTCAACGAGATCCTGCGCGTCATTGATTCACTGCAATTGACCGACAGCCACAGTGTTGCCACGCCTGTGAATTGGGAACACGGTGATGACGTCATCATTGTCCCCAGCCTGCAGGATGAAGAAGTCATCAAGCAGAAGTTCCCCAAGGGTTATAAGGCTGTGCGGCCGTATCTTCGCATCACACCACAACCCGATGCCTGACCCGCTTTCTATCCGTTCAAATACCCTGATGCCCCGCTGTCATTGCGGGGCATTTTGCTTGTTGGCTGCCTGACGCTACGCCTGTCCCCAGGGACGCAGAACCCTGGAGCCCGCGAGTGTTGCAAAATGAACTCTTGCACGGTCAACTGTTTTTTTATACAGTATAGATACTGGATAAATAAACAGGAGACTTCCATGAAGGCAGCCAAAACCGAATTCCCTTTCAAGTGGCCCTTTCCACCGCGCCCCAAGGCACAACGGCCACGGCGCGGCAAGGGTGTTGGGGGTAGCGCTGCTCCGTTCACGCGCAAGGCCATGCTGGCAGATGTCGTTCTGGTCATTTTCTGGGGCGCCTCCATTCCCGGTCTCATGTGGTTGGGTGCGGCGGGGGGTTTCTAAGGCTGCTTATATGGGCGCCGGTGCAGCAGCTGTTTTGTCTGGTGTTATGAAGATTCCCGTCATCTGTATTTCCTGCTAGAATAGCGGGCTATTCATTCATCCTCTGTCGGGGCACCAAAAACGTAATGCAGCCCTGTTCATGATGGCTTTTGGAGTCAACCGTGAATCTTATCGAAACCATAGAACAGGAAGAAATCCAGCGCCTGACTGGTGACCAGCCCCGCCCCGAATTCGGGCCTGGCGATACCGTAGTGGTCAACGTCAATGTGGTGGAAGGCACACGCAAGCGTGTGCAGGCTTATGAAGGCGTGGTTATCGGCCGCCGCAATCGTGGTCTGAACTCTTCCTTCATCGTGCGCAAGATCTCTTCGGGTGAGGCTGTGGAACGTACGTTCCAGCTTTATTCCCCGCAGATTGCCAGCATTGAAGTCAAGCGCCGCGGCGACGTCCGTCGTGCTAAACTGTACTACCTGCGCAGCCGTTCTGGTAAGTCCGCCCGCATCAAGGAAAAGCTGGTCCGTTCCAGCAAGAAGACTGCCGCCTGATTCATCGCGGTTCAGTTTCAACAAAGGCACCCCAGAGCGGGTGCCTTTGTTTTTGGTGATAATGGACGCTACTTCCCCTATCGTATGGCCCAGGCATGTCGCCGGGTTCGATCCGGCTTCGCAGCCGGTGGTGGCTGCCCCCAGTCTGCCAGCGCTGGCACTGGGCACTTTGCAGCTGCCTTTCATCAGGCGGGCTTTTTCCGTGGCCGTGCCCTGGAAGGTCGAGCCTGTTTTCATGAATCTCTTCGATCTCGACACCACGGGTCGCAGCGATATCAAGCAGGCGGCGGTCTGTATCCCTTTGGTTGAACGCCCTGGCGGCGTACACGTGATGTTCACGCGCCGCGCCGCGCACTTGCCCAATCACGCCGGGCAGATCTGCTTTCCCGGTGGTCGCATTGAACCCACCGATACCGACTTCATGCAGGCTGCCCTGCGGGAAACCTGGGAAGAAGTCGGGGTAGAGCCCCGCTTCGTCGAGCTGATCGGCAGCCAGCCCAGCTTTCTGACAACCTCGCGTTATTCAATGAAGCCTGTCATCGGGGTATTGCGCCCAGGCTATACGCTGACGCCTGACAGTGGCGAGGTTGATGAAGTATTCGAGGTCCCGCTGGCCTCGCTATTGAATCCGGCGCTGCATCGGCTGCACGAGATCCGCCCGCCGGGGGGCACACCGCGATACTTTTTCTCGATGAGCTGGGGGGATTATTTCATCTGGGGCGCAACGGCAGCACTGGTTCGTAATCTTTATCATTATCTGGCAGCAGTCGAGGCTTCGGGTATTACCGCCAAATAAAACGGCCACCAGGGTGGGTTGCTTTTTAATAGGTGTTGCGGGTTTCGTGCTCGGCAAGCAGGCGTTCATACAGGGCATGGCGCTCGGCTGCAATCGTGCCGTTCCTTAGGGCCGCCAGTACCCCGCAGCCAGGTTCATGGCGGTGGCTGCAGTTGTAGAACCGGCACAGATCCGTATGAGTCGTGAATTCGGGGAAGCCCAGCAGAATTTCTTCAGGGCCCAAATGAGACAGGCCAAAAGCCTGGAACCCTGGTGAGTCGATAATGACGCCGCTGTCGTCAGGCAAGTGATAAAGACGGGTAGCGGTGGTGGTATGCCTGCCTGCGCCCAATGCTTGGGAATGTTCCTGTGTATGTGCCCGGGCATCGGGTACCAGGGCATTGAGAATGGTGGATTTCCCCATACCGCTCTGGCCCAGCAGCAGACTGCAACCCCCTTGAAGCAGGGGCTGCAGGGTGCGCCGCGTTGCTTCTATATCTGTAGCGCTGATCTCGACCAGTGGTACGCCTAGCCGTCGCAGGGGCTCCAGACGTTGCCTGGCGACGCTGGTTGATGCCAGGTCGGCCTTGTTCAGTACGATTAGCGGTGCAACGCCTGCGCTCCATGCGCCTACCAGGGCCCGGCCGACAAGGTCATCGGAAAACATGGGCTCCGACGCCACGACAATCAATAGCAGGTCTACATTGGCTGCAAACTGCTTCGTGCGCATTTCGTCGGAACGGTAGAGCAGGTTCTTGCGCTCGTGTATGCGCTCTATGCTGCCTTCTTCGCCCTGCAGGGTGACGGCAACATGATCGCCCACTGCCGGGCCGCCTTTCTTGCCTCGTGGGAAACACTTCCTGAGCTCGCCGTCTTCGAGTTCGACCATATAGTGACGGCCGTGTGAAGACACAATGCGCCCGTACCGTTGAGGTGAGGAGCCATGTGCGGGCGGGTCGGTGTGATCACGTACTGGCGGCATCTTGCAGGCTTTTTATGCGTTGTGTCGCAGAAGGGTGACTGTCATAGAACGCAGAGTGTAACGGGTCGGGGGTCAGCGTGGACGCGTTGTCGTCATAAAGCTTGACCAGAGCTGAAACCAAGGCGCTTGCCGAAGCCTGACTGCTGGCGTAGCGGTCGGCCGAAAATTCGTCGCGTCGTGACATCCAGGCCGTGAGAGGTGTTACCCAGAAAGTGAATACGGGCACAGTCAGAAAGAACAGAATCAGGGCCAGGGCGTCATTGGGCCGCCCGAACTGAGGAACGACCCCCAGCCCTTCATAAAACCAAAGCTGGCCGGACAGCCACCCCAGGACCAGGAAAAACACCAGGGCAAAGGCAAAGGACACCACCATGCGTCGAAGAATATGCCTGTGTTTGAAATGGCCAAGTTCGTGGGCCAGCACTGCTTCTATTTCGTCAGCATTGAGCCGGGCGAGCAGGGTGTCGAAGAAGACGATGCGGCGGGCATTGCCGAAACCGGTGAAATAAGCATTGCCATGGGCGGATCGGCGGGAGCCGTCCATGACGAACAAGCCCTTCACAGAAAAACCGCAGCGTTCCATCAGGTGGTTGATGCGCGCCGATATCTCGGGGTTGTCCAGCGGGGTGAACTTATTGAACATGGGGGCGATGACAGTGGGAAACAGCCAGATCAGCAGGATATTGAACGCCACCCAGATACCCCATGCCCACCATACCCACGCCGTACCCGCATTACCCATGATCCAGAGCACAGCGGCGGCTAACGGTATGCCAAAAATCAGTGAGAGTATCAAGGTTTTGATACAGTCGATGATGAACAGGCGGGGCGTGACACGGTTGAAACCGAAGCGCTGTTCCAGACGGAACTTGTTATAGACGGCAAAGGGCAGGCCAATCACCCCCATGATGGCGAATACGGCTGCGATCAACATCAACTGCCGCAGCATTTCATTGTCGAACAGCGTCCCCATGGTCAGGTCGAGAAACTGCAGGCCGCCCAACAGGGTGAAACCGACCAGTACCACTGCTTCAACCATGCGTTCCACCATGGTCAGTCGCATCTTGGCCACGGTGTAGTCTGCTGCCCGCTGGTGGCTGTACAGCCCGATACGCGCAGAGAAGGCTTCAGGTACGTGGTCCCGATGACGGCGTACATGCCGGATCTGGCGCGAGGCAAGCCACAGGCGCAGCAGCACGTCGGCAAGAAGGAAGGAGATGAACAGCAAAGTGAACATATGGGCGGCTTATGCGAAAATCTCTTTTTTCATTAAAGGATTATATGGTGGGCAAAGAACAGCGCCTGGTCTGGATCGATATGGAAATGACAGGCCTCGACCCGGAAAAAGAGCGCATCATCGAACTGGCGGCAGTCATCACCGAACCCGACCTTACGCTTGTGGCCGAAGGGCCGGTGCTGGTCGTGCATCAGTCAGACGAATTGCTGAATGCCATGGATAAATGGAATCAGTCGACGCATGGCAAGAGCGGGCTGATTGATAAGGTGAAGGCGTCTACACTAAGCGAAGCCGAAGCCGAATCCCGGATGCTGGAGTTTCTGTCGCAGCATGTACCTGTCGGTAAATCCCCCATGTGCGGCAATACCATCGGGCAGGACCGCCGTTTCATGGTCAAGTATATGCCCCGCCTTGAAGCTTTTTTCCATTATCGGAACCTGGACGTCAGCACTCTCAAGGAACTGGCGCTGCGCTGGAAGCCCGAGGTCTATCGCAGCTTCATCAAGCACGCTCGCCATGAAGCATTGGCGGACATTTATGAATCGATCGCCGAGCTCAAACATTATCGCGAGCATTTCATAAAGGTTTGAGCACGCCCGCGCGGGTTCGCCCGCGTAGCGCGGCGGCGCTGTAACAGGCCACCAGGCACATAGGTATCATCATGCCCCGGAATGGCGTCCCGCAGCTTGATCAGTATCAACAAGCTTGTATTAAACATGAAAAGTTGAATCAAGAACCTCAGCCTGTCTCGTGTCTGGTTACGGATCAGAACCGAGATGGACAAGGTATGATGCAGGTTGGTTTTCACGGATGGGGGCAGGGTCATGCTAGCGCAGGCAGGTGCAGCGCGAATTGCGGGCATAGGTACGGATCTCTTGCGCTTGGATCGCGTGCAGCGGGTATTCGAGCGCCATCCCGAGCGTTTTGTGCGGCGCATACTCGGCCCGGCTGAAATCGAAGTCTTCCATCGACGTTATGCCCGGGACCCGCGCCGGGGCATACGTTATCTGGCGACCCGCTTTGCTGCCAAGGAAGCCTTTTCCAAGGCCATCGGCCTGGGTATGCGTACTCCAATGGCCTGGTCGCGCATGCAGACCTTGAACGGCCCTGGTGGCCGTCCCTACGTGAAGTTATCCGAGCCGTTGGCCGGATGGTATGCCGAACGCTTCGGCACCGCTCATGTCTCGGTGACCGACGAACACGACATCGTGGCTGCCTATGTGGTGGTCGAATCCATGGCGGAAACTTCCCGCCGCTGAGACACATTTCATGAACGCATCCCTTACTTCTCTGCCGCCAGGCCCTGTCATGGTGGATATCGAAGGCTACCGCCTGACCGACCATGAGCGCCAGCGCCTGCGTCATCCTTTGGTGGGCGGCGTTATTTTGTTTGCCCGCAATTTTTCTGATCGGCGTCAGCTTACTGAATTGTGCGCAAGTATCCACCAGTTGCGCGACGAGCCGCTGTTGATCGCGGTTGATCATGAAGGGGGGCGGGTGCAACGCTTCCGGACGGATGGTTTCACTGCGCTACCTAGCATGAGAGCACTCGGTGAGGCCTGGGGCAATGACCAGCAAGGGGCCATGCGCGCGGCGACTGCCGTCGGTTTTATCCTGGCAGCCGAACTTCGGGCTTGCGGGGTGGACCTCAGTTTTACGCCGGTGCTGGATCTCGATTATGGTGTCAGCAAGGTGATTGGCGACCGCGCATTTCACCGCGACCCTTCCGTAGTGACTATGCTGGCGCGCGCGGTCATACAGGGGCTGGGACAGGTGGGCATGGCCGCCTGCGGCAAGCACTTCCCTGGTCATGGGGCGGTCGAGGCTGATTCCCACCACGAGATCCCCGTTGATGACAGGGCACTGGAACACATCTTGCAAGAGGATGCCGCAGCCTATGGCTGGCTGGGTGACCTGGTGCTGCCGTCCATCATGCCAGCCCATGTCATCTACCCCAAGGTCGACGCCGCGCCCGCTGGTTTTTCCAAGGTCTGGGTGCAGGAAATCCTCAGACAGCGCCTGGGCTATGACGGCGTGGTGTTCTCTGATGATCTGACCATGGAAGGGGCCACAGTGGCGGGCGACATTCTGGCGCGGGCAAACGCGGCACTGTCGGCCGGCTGCGATATGGTTTTGGTGTGCAACCGGCCTGACATGGCCGATGATCTGCTTGCGCGGCTGCAGCTTACGCCGTCACCGGCATCCGTGGCCCGGCTGCGCCGCCTGATGCCCCGGATAGCGGCAGCCGACTGGGATGCTTTGCAGCAGGATAAGCAATATCAGTATGCCCGAAGAATTCGATCTGAAATCATTTCTGGCTGATCTGCCGCATCTGCCGGGCGTCTATCGTCATCTTGATGCGCAGGGCGAGGTGCTGTACGTTGGCAAGGCACGCGACCTGAAGCGTCGGGTGAGTTCGTATTTTCAGAAGACACCGTCCAGCCCCAGGATCGCGCATATGGTGGCGCGCGTGGCGCGCCTGGAAGTCACCGTCACGCGCAGCGAGGCCGAAGCCTTGCTGTTGGAAAACAATCTCATCAAGAGGTTGAAGCCCCGTTACAACATTTTGTTCCGGGACGACAAATCGTATCCCTATCTGATGTTCAGTGCGCATGAATACCCGCGCATTGCCTATTACCGGGGGGCGACCAGCAGGGCCGGGCGTTACTTCGGCCCTTATCCCAATAGTTGGGCAGTACGGGAAACGATACAGATTCTTCAGCGCGTATTCAGGCTGCGTACCTGCGAGGACAGTGTTTTTGCAAATCGTTCGCGGCCCTGCCTGCTGCATCAGATAGGGCGGTGTTCGGCGCCTTGTGTGGGTCTCATTTCGGCTGCTGATTATCAGGCTGACGTTGACCGCGCCATCCAGTTTCTGGATGGCCATGCGGATGATGTGCTCAAGGATATAGAAGCGCGCATGTTTGCCGCTTCCGACGCGCTGGATTTCGAACAGGCGGCCCTGCTGCGCGACCAGATGGGCGCGCTTTCCCGGGTGCTGCAGCAACAGTCCATGGAACAGATCGGCAAGGATGACGTCGATATCATTGCGGTGGTAGCATCAGGGGGCAAGACCTGCGTCAACCTGGCGATGGTGCGCGGTGGCCGGCATCTGGGGGATAAGGCTTTCTTCCCATCACATACCGTGGATGACAGCCCTGCGGATGTACTGGCGGCGTTCGTGGCTCAGCACTATATCGATACCACCATGCCACCGGTGCTGGTCTGTTCGCACAAACTGCCGGATCCGGAACTGCTCGGGCTGCTTGCCGAACAGACTGGGGTGAAGGCACGGCTCATCATTCGGCCGCAGGGCTTGCGCAAGACCTGGCTGGAACAGGTCGTGAAGAATGCCGAACTCGCCCTGATGCGCTCGCTCAGCGAATCCGGTGCGCGCGAAGCCCGCACGCTTGCTCTGGCGGGTATCCTGAATCTGGATACGGACGCAAGCTCGCTCGAAGCATTGCGTATCGAGTGCTTCGACATCAGTCATACTGCCGGCGAAGCGACCCAGGCCTCTTGTGTGGTTTATCAGCACCATGCCATGCAACCGTCCATGTACCGTCGCTACAACATTGCCGGTATCACACCAGGCGATGACTACGCGGCCATGCGTCAGGTTCTGTCGCGGCGTTTTACCCGTGTGGCCGATGGCGATGCGCCCTTGCCAGACATCGTCCTGATTGACGGTGGCAAAGGGCAGGTGGAAGTCGCGCGCCAGGTGTTTGTCGAGTTGGGTCTTGATACACGGGTGCTGGTGGGTGTGGCCAAAGGGGATGGCCGCAAGGTCGGCCTGGAAACCTTGATCTTTACCGATGGGCGCGAACCGCTGGTCCTGGGGGTGGAATCAGCCGCTCTCATGTTGGTGGCCCAGATTCGCGACGAGGCACATCGGTTCGCCATCACGGGCATGCGTGCCCGCAGGGCCAAGGCACGTACCGTGTCGCGGCTGGAAGAGATCGAAGGCATAGGCGCCCGGCGGCGTCAGCGCCTGCTGGCCCGCTTTGGCGGTTTTTCCGGGGTTGTGGACGCCAGCGTCGACGACTTGCGTTCCGTTGAGGGTATTTCCGAAGAGTTGGCGGAACGCATCTATCAGGCCTTGCGATGAGCCGGGCATTACCACGATAAGGTAGTATTCCAACTATGCCATTCAATCTGCCCATCGCCCTTACCTGGCTGCGCATTGCGATGATCCCGCTGATCGTCGCACTCTACTATGTGCCCTCCAGCTGGCTGACAGAATCCACGCGCGATCTTGTTGGCGCGGCCTTCTTCGTTATTGCCGCCCTGACAGACTGGTTCGATGGCTGGCTGGCCCGCCGCTGGAACCAGACCTCGAATTTCGGCGCCTTCCTTGATCCCGTGGCCGACAAGCTGATGGTGTGTGCAGCATTGCTCATCCTGCTTAATCTGGATCGTGTTGATTCCTTTATCGCCCTCATCATCATCGGGCGCGAAATCACCATTTCGGCACTACGCGAATGGATGGCAAAGATAGGTGCCAGCGGTAGTGTGGCCGTGCACCGCCTGGGCAAGTTCAAGACTGCCGCCCAGATGGTGGCCATCCCTTGTCTGCTGTATGGGCAGTCACTTTATGGCATCCCCACCGATCTGGTCGGCCAGGCCCTGATCGTCGTGGCGGCTGTCCTCACTGTCTGGTCGATGTGTTATTACCTCAAGCGGGCATGGCCTGAAATTCAGGCCCGTGCCGAATAGGGGGCAGCAATCATGAGCGCGTCGGTCCAAGCCCTGTCAGCGTTTCCGGATACTGCCGCTGTCCGGCGGCGCGACTGGCTCATTATTTCGCTGGTGGGGGCGGCTCATTCCTGCTCCCATTTTTTTCAGCTCGTTCTCCCTACGCTGTACCTGTCGCTGGCCAATGAGTATGGCTACGACTTCGCTCAATTGGGGCTGCTGGCCTCCATCTTCTTTCTGGTGTCATCTATTGGGCAGGCATCCTCCGGCTTTGTGGTCGACCGGGTCGGGCCAGCGCCAGTATTGCGCTTTGGCCTGAGCTGCTTCGTGGTTTCGGGGCTGCTGATTGCAGCTTCCAACGGTTACCTCATGCTGGCGGCAGCGGCAGCCATCGGCGGTATCGGTAATTCAGTCTTTCATCCTGTCGACTATTCGATTCTCAATCATCGGGTCAGCCCGCAGCGTCTGGGGCATGGCTTCAGTACCCACGGTCTGACGGGTAATCTGGGCTGGGCGCTTACGCCGGTCTTTATGGCTGCCTTCATTTACCTTGCGGACTGGCGGGTGGCGGCAGTGGCGGCGGCGGTGCTGGTTGCCCTGGTTCTTTTCATGACCTGGCTGGGCCGCGACCTCCTGGCCGGCCGCAACGAAGAGCAGGGGGCGGGCGGCCGCGAACCTGTGACCAGCCAAAGTGCACAAGCCGGTGCGCGGCAGTCAGAAGCCGATCTGTCCAAACAAAGTGTTGGCCGCACCTTGCATACATTGATACGGCAGCCCGCGCTATGGGGCGCTTTTCTGTTTTTCGCCTGCACGTCGATTTCCCTTTCGGCGATTCAGAATTACACCATTCCCATGCTTGGCACCGTCTATGGCGTTGATAAGGTGCTGGCGGGGTCCGCCTTGTCCGGTTACATGATTACCGCTGCGGTGGGCATGGTGGCCGGCGGCTTCCTGGTTTCCAGCACACCGCGTAGCGAATTCATTGTTTTCATCACCCTGGTGCTGGCCGCCGTGTGCTTCATGTTGCTGGCCAGCGGCTGGTTCGGCCCGGCATTGGCATTGGTCTTCGTGGCCCTGGCCGGTTTCTTTTCTGGGGTATCAAACCCGTCGCGCGATATGTTGATCCGGCGTGTGACGCCCAAAGGCGCAACCGGTACCGTCTATGGCTTGGTGTATTCCGGCATGGATGTGGGCGCTTCGCTTGCGCCGGTGGCGTTTGGCCTTATGCTGGATGCCGGCTTCACAAGGGGGCCATGGATGGGCGCGGCAGCCAGTTTTGTGGTGGCCGCCGTGCTGGCCATCGGGGTCGGCAGCGTTGCAGCTGCCCGGGCCAGGGCGGCATGAAGCCGGTCGCTGAACAGGCCCTGGCGTGCCCGCCGCCGGCAGCAAGACCTCAATACTTCAGAATCGACTTTCCTATCCAGCCTGGTAATTGATCTGGCCGGGCTGGCGCAAAGAGTTCGTAATAAACGGCGCCTTCCGGCCCTGTGCCGATTGCGGCATGATGAGAACCCGGGGGAAAGAACACCAGGTCCCCTGGCTTGCATTCCACGATTCGATCGTCGATCTTCAGGGTGATGTTTCCTGAAATCATGACCAGCATTTGTTCGTTCTCGTGCCAGTGCGTCTTTCCGTCAAAGACGGCGTCAGGGGCGGTTTCGACCCTGACTGCGGACATCATTTCGGCACAGACAGCCTGGCGTGTGGAACCCGCCCGCATGCCTGCGGCCGTTGGAATTGTGGACCAGTCGATCAAAGTCATTGGGGTGTCCTGTGCTTTCGTTCTAGGGAAAGGTTTGAATGACCAGGCTGTGAAATTCCGGATTGCCCGTAGAACTCACTGCCGTGGTGTACGTTCGTCTTCGACCTGCATAGGGTGGCTGCTGCGCCACGGGTTGATATCCAGGCCGCCACGCCGGGTATAGCGGGCCATGACGAACAATGCCTGGGGCTGAAGAAGCTGCCAGAGATCGCAATACATGCGTTCGACACAATGTTCGTGGAATTCCGTGTGCCGGCGGAAGGAGACGATGTATTTCAGGAGGCTGGTCGGGTCGAGACGCGGCCCGGTGTAACGGACCTGCACGCTTCCCCAGTCGGGCTGGCCCGTGACAGGGCAATTGGACTTGAGCAGATTGCTGACCAGAGTTTCCGTGACGGTTTCCCCAACTTGCGCTAGTCGCAGCAGGCTGGGGTCTGGCTCATAACGTGTGATCTGTGCATCCAGATCATCCAGACAGGTGCCTGCCAAAGGGTGGCAAGCAACCTTCAAGGTGGCCAGGTCATCGTTCAGTTGCACTTCCACCCTGGCTCCGGCTACCTTGCCGAGATCGGCGCTGAGCAGGGCGGCAACGTCCGCAGCGCTATCGTAGCGTTCCTCGTTCAGCGAATTCAGGTAGAGCTTGAGCGATTTTGACTCGATCAGGTGAGGGCTGTCGGCGGGCACGATGAAGCGGGCGATGGCGGCGCGAGGCAAGCCTCGACGGTTCAGCCAGGATACTTCGTAAGCATTCCAGATATCCGCGCCATGCCATGGCCCGGAATAGGGCAGGCTGCCGCGATTGACGGCGCGCTCAATAGGAAAGAGCAGGCCAGCATCGTAGGTGCTGGGGTAGCTGACTTCGCGCCCCAGGGGCGCTTGATTCAATCGGTGGTCGGACATGGCGAGCCAGGGCAAGGCGAAAGAGGCATTGTAGCCGTCGCCTTCCGCGCTATGAAAAGCTGATTTCGTAATATGAAAAATCTATTGCGCACTGCCGCGTGAATATTTTCATCAAGAGTAATCTGATTTCATATTGAGAAATACGATCATCATGGTGTTGATTTATAAGGAAAAAAATCATTATCTTATATAAGATAAAAGTCTCGTTTGCAGTGCAGCAAACATTTAGACTTTTGCTCATGGATTCAGCATTTTTTATTCACATCAAAGGAGCACACCATGAGCACACGCGAAACAGAAATCCGGAATCTGCAACGTCGCTGGGCGGAAGACCCGCGCTGGCAGAGCATCAAGCGAGGTTACACGGCCGAAGAAGTGATACGCCTGCGGGGTTCGCTTGTCGTCGAGCAGACTTTGGCGCGCCGTGGGGCCGAAAAGCTCTGGGCCCTGCTGCATGACGAGCCCTTCATCAATGCTTTGGGAGCCCTGACAGGCAACCAGGCCATGCAGCAGGTGAAGGCTGGCCTGAAGGCGATTTATCTCTCGGGTTGGCAGGTGGCAGGCGATGCCAACGTTGCAGGGGAAATGTATCCCGATCAGTCACTGTACCCAGTTAATTCGGTTCCACAGGTGGTGCGACGCATCAACAATGCATTGTCGCGCTGCGACCAGATCCAGTGGATGGAGGGCAAGCAGCCCGGTGATGCCGGCTATATCGATTACTTTGCGCCCATCGTGGCGGACGCCGAGGCCGGCTTTGGCGGCGTACTCAATGCCTTTGAGTTGATGAAGGCCATGATAGAGGCCGGTGCGGCGGGCGTGCACTTCGAGGATCAGCTTGCCGCCGTCAAGAAGTGTGGCCATATGGGCGGTAAAGTGCTGGTGCCCACGCGCGAGGCCGTTGCCAAGCTGGTGGCGGCACGACTGGCGGCGGATGTCCTGGACGTGCCCACCTTGCTGGTGGCCCGTACCGATGCTGATGCTGCCGACCTGGTCACCAGTGACATTGATGAAACTGACCGTCCCTTTATCACTGGCGAGCGTACTGCAGAAGGTTTCTTCCGCACGCGCCCCGGTATTGAACAGGCGATCTCGCGTGGCCTGGCCTACGCACCGTATGCGGATCTGGTCTGGTGTGAAACTTCCACGCCCAATCTGGAATACGCGCGTCAGTTTGCAGAAGCCATTCATCGTCAGTTTCCGGGCAAGCTCCTGGCTTACAATTGCTCGCCTTCGTTCAATTGGAAGAAGAATCTGGACGACGATACGATTGCCCGCTTCCAGCGCGAGCTGGGTGCCATGGGGTATCGCTTCCAGTTCATCACCCTGGCTGGTTTCCATTCATTGAACTACGGTATGTTCGAATTGGCCCATGGCTACGCCCGCCATCAAATGAGCGCGTTTGTCGAACTGCAGCAGAAAGAGTTCGCCGCTGCCGACCTCGGCTTTACGGCTGTGAAGCATCAGCGCGAAGTGGGGACCGGCTACTTCGATGCCGTGACACAGGCTATCGAAGGCAGCGATGCATCCACCACGGCGCTCACAGGCTCCACCGAAGAAGCTCAATTCGAGCAGGCTCATGCTTGATGACTAAGGCTTCATTGATCTAGATCAAGTGGAGTGGAGGGGGCGGGCGCTATAGTTTGAGCCATGCGCGCGATGTCCCTCTTCTCCACCCCACAGGCGTTGTCCGACACAGATCGACATCAGCGTCGGCATATGCTTGCCCGGCTGGGCCTGGCATGGCTGGCCATGATGCAGGTCATGATGTTCGCGTTTCCGGGGTACTTGCGCCACGAGGGCATGGCTCCCGAAAATCTACAATTGCTCGACCAGGCCATCATTCTGATGAACTGGGTCAGTCTGCTCATTACCGTTCCCGTTGTGCTCTATTGTGCGCAGCCCGTGTGGTCCGGGGCTTTGAATCGCCTCGCTCAGGGGCGCGTATCCATGGATGTCCCCGTTGCCCTCGGTATCGCGGTGGCGTTCATTCCCAGCGTCCACACCACCTGGGTGGGCGTGGGCGAAGTTTATTTCGATTCGGTCGCGATGTTCGTGGCCTTTCTTCTGACAGCCCGTTATCTTGAGCTCTGTGCCCGCCAGTCTGTCGAAGCCGGTGGGGCCCATGCTGCCATCGAAGCTTTCCGGGCATCCATGTCCGAACGTGCCAATCGGCTGGCATTCTGGTTTGTCGCCATACAGGTTGCGCTGGCCATTGTTGCCGGCGCTGTATGGTGGCTCTACATTGATCCTGGCCATGCCGTTCCCGTGATGGTCGCCATGTTTGTCATGAGCTGTCCCTGTGCCATGGCCATGGCTGTTCCCTCAACAGTTTCCGCTGCGCATGCCAGTCTGGCAGCGCGCGGGCCTGTATCCGATTCCGATGTCACTCAGCTGGTGCAGCTTGCAACGCGTGTCACGCGTCAGAACCTGTACGGTTCGGTTGTATGGCACCTGCTCATGACACCGCTTGCGGCCATAGGCCTGGTGTCGCCGTGGGTGGCGGCGATCAGTATGCTGCTGTCTTCCATGGCCGTCGCCGGCAATGCTTGGCGTATGTACAGGCAGCAGCTTCGTACCGCCTCTGCGGGTTGGTCGACTACGGTCGCCCAGAGCGGTGCATGACATCTTCCCTCTTGCTGCTGATCCCGATCGCGCTGGTATTCGTGATCTTGATCGGCGCATTGTTCTGGTGGGCGATTTTCGCCGGCCAGTTCGATAACACCAACGAGGGTGGGGAATCCATTCTCAAGGACGATGACCGGCCTCAAACACCGGATTCATCGTCACGGGAAAAGGGAAGCTAGCGGAAGTCGGGCGTAGCCTGCGTAACGGTAGCAGGCGGATGTCGTTCAGGTCGGCTTCAGGGTCTGTGGCGTGGAAACATCAAGCCTAAATTGACGGATGTGGCATTGATGCAGATCAAGGCTTCGGGCCGAGTCATGCGGGATCATGCACGCGATTGTTTTTTATACTTACTGAGGGGAAGCTCATGGGTACTTCCGATACGTTCGGAAAACAGCCTGAAGTCTTCAACTACGGTGTGGTGCGGCAGTTTGCCATCATGACCGTGGTGTGGGGGATAGTAGGCATGGCTGTCGGCGTGTGGATCGCCGCGCAGCTAATCTGGCCACAACTGAACTTTGATATAGCGTGGCTGAGTTATGGCCGCCTGCGGCCGTTGCATACCAATGCGGTGATTTTCGCATTTGGCGGCAGTGCGCTGTTTGCGACTTCTTATTATGTGGTGCAGCGCACCAGTCAGGCACGCTTGTTCTCTGACAAGCTGGCAGCCTTCACCTTCTGGGGCTGGCAGCTCGTCATCGTTGCGGCGGTGATCACGCTACCACTGGGCATGACATCCACCAAAGAATACGCAGAACTTGAGTGGCCCATCGATATCCTGATCGCTGCGGTGTGGATCTCGTATGCGGTGGTGTTCTTCGGTACGATCGTGAAGCGCCGGGTCAAGCATATCTATGTAGCCAACTGGTTTTTCGGCTCGTACATACTGACCATTGCCGTGCTGCACATATTCAACAATCTGCAGATGCCGGTCACCCTGTTCAAGTCCTATTCAGCCTACGCAGGCGTACAGGACGCCATGGTGCAATGGTGGTACGGGCACAATGCCGTAGGTTTCTTCCTTACGACCAGCTTTCTGGGCATGATGTACTACTTCGTGCCCAAGCAGGCCGAACGCCCCATCTTTTCATATCGTCTGTCCATCGTGCACTTCTGGGCGCTGGCCTTTACCTACATGTGGGCGGGGCCGCATCACTTGATGTATACGTCGCTGCCTGACTGGACCCAATATCTGGGTTCGGCGTTGTCCCTCATCTTGCTGGCACCTTCCTGGGGCGGCATGATCAACGGCATCATGACGATGTCCGGCGCATGGCACAAGCTGCGCACTGACCCCATACTCAAATTCCTGGTGGTCGCGCTGTCCTTCTACGGGATGTCCACATTCGAAGGCTCCATGATGTCCATCCGGACAGTGAACGCGCTGTCGCATTACACCGACTGGACTGTGGGCCACGTGCATTCAGGCGCTTTGGGCTGGGTGGCCATGATCACCTTCGGCTCGCTGTATTACCTGATTCCACGCCTTTTCGGTCGCACCACGATGTATAGCGTGAAGGCCATCGAAGTCCACTTCTGGGTTGCGACCCTTGGTGTGGTGCTTTACATCGCCGCCATGTGGATTGCCGGCGTGATGCAAGGTCTCATGTGGCGTGCCACAGGTGCGGACGGCACGCTGACCTACTCCTTCGTGGAAGCGGTCAAGGCGACCTATCCGTTTTACGCCATTCGTCTGTTGGGCGGTCTGATGTTCCTGACCGGCGTCGTGATCATGTTCTGGAACACCATCATGACGGTGCGTGCAGGTACCAAGGGTGTCAATCCCGAAGTCCCGCTGTACAGCCCCGATGCGCGCGATCCCGCCCTGCGTACACCGCCGACGGTTGCGGCACCCGCCACTGCCTGAGGAGAGTTTCAAAAATGGCGCAAGAGAAAACCAAGTTCTTTTCACATAAGTTGGTGGAAACCAACGCCGGCTGGCTGATCTTTCTCAGTGTTCTGGTGATTTCGTTCGCCGGCCTGGCGCAGATCGTGCCGCTGTTCTTCCAGCACTCCACCACCGTGGCGACCGAGGGCGTCGAGCCCTACGATTCGCTGCGTCTGGTGGGGCGCGATATCTACATACGCGAAGGCTGTGTCAGCTGCCACTCGCAGCAGATTCGCATGCTGAGCTCCGAAGTGCAGCGCTACGGCCCGTACTCACTGGCAGGTGAAGGCGTGTACGAGCATCCCTTCCTGTGGGGCTCAAAGCGCACCGGTCCTGATCTGGCGCGTGTGGGCGAACGCTACTCCGACGACTGGCATCGCGTTCACCTGCGCGATCCCCGCGCAGTGGTGGCCGAATCCAACATGCCGGCCTACCCCTGGCTGCAGCGCAACACCGTGGAAGGTACGAATGTCGAAGCCCGTATGCGTGCATTGCGCCGTTTAGGCGTGCCTTACACCGATGAACAGATCGCTGCTGCTCCGGAAGCCCTGGTCGGCAAGACGGAAGAAGACGCGATCGTCGCTTATCTGCAAGGTCTGGGTGTGGCCGGCCGAGAAGCCGCTGCACGGGCCGTTCTTCAAGGGGGCGAGCAATGATCGCTGTGATAAACGGGATCGCCACCATTCTGGCGATGGCTACATTCCTCGGTATCTGCTGGTGGGCGTTTTCACGCGGCCGATCCGAGGCGAATCGCGAGGCTTCCATGCTGCCCTTCGCGCTGCCTGACGAAGACGCTACGGATAAAAAGAATTAGGAGCTTCCATGAACGATTTTGTAAGTAGCTTCTGGAGCTACTGGATTGCGATCCTTTCGATCGGCGGGGTTGTGTTTTGCCTGTTGCTGCTGTTTTCGCAGCGTGCGTGGCTCAAGCGCGAGATTGATCAGGTCGAAGATACCGGCCACGTCTGGGACGGTGACCTTACCGAACTGAACAATCCGATTCCACGCTGGTGGACGGTGATGTTCGTCCTGCTTTGCGTGGTTGGGCTGGGCATGTTCCTTCTGTATCCCGCGCTGGGCTTTGGCCCGGGTGCGACCGGCTACAGTTCTGCCCGCGAAGTGCGTGCCGACCAGTTGGCTCTGCAGGAACGCATCCAGCCGATCTACGCCCGCTATCAGGAAATGTCCTTCGAAGAAGTGGCTCAGGATGCCTCCGCTCGCGAAATCGGCCAGCGGCTGTTCCTGAACAATTGTGCACAGTGTCACGGTTCTGACGCGCGCGGCGCTGCCAACTTCCCCAACCTGACGGATGGCGACTGGCTCTGGGGGGGTTCGCCCGAACAGATCACGCACACGATTACGGAAGGTCGTCACGGCATGATGCCTCCCTGGGGTGCGCAGATCAAGCCTGCCGAGGCTTCCGATATCGCGCAGTATGTGCGTTCGCTCTCCGGTCTGGCTCATGACCCCCTGCGCATTGTTCCCGGCAAACGCCACTTCGACACCTTCTGCGTGGCCTGTCACGGTGCGGATGCCAAGGGCAATACGGCCTTGGGCGCGCCCAACCTGACGGATAACGTTTGGTTATACGGCAGTTCGGAAGCGTCCATTGTTCAAACGATTCTGAATGGGCGTGAGAACATCATGCCCCCTCAGAAGACGCTTCTGACAGAAGACCAGATCCGCATGCTTGCTGCGTGGGTCTGGGGGTTGTCGAACAACCCTGGAAGCGCCGTCGCCTCAGCTAATTGAAGCTTCTCCAACCTACTATAGGCAGTGATTTACGATGAGTAGTCAGGAACCCACCGTCAGGCCCCGTAACGAAGGTGACGCAGGTGCGCCGCAATGGCAACCGCAACCAATCTCGAGACCGGGCGGTGGTTCCTCTCCCATCGTTGAAAAAGCCCTGGCCGATGTGCGCAGCAAGATCTACCCGCGCTCGGTCACCGGCTATTTTGCCAAGTGGCGGGTAGCGCTGGTGTATTTCACCCAGCTCATTTTCTATGGGCTGCCGTGGCTGCAATGGAATGATCGCCAGGCGGTCCTGTTTGATCTGGGCGCCCGCAAGTTCTACATTTTTGGCATGGTGCTGTGGCCGCAGGACATCATTTATCTGACTGTCCTGCTGGTTCTCTCGGCTTTTGCCCTGTTTTTGTTTACAGCGTTGGCCGGCAGGTTGTTCTGCGGCTATGCCTGTCCGCAAACGGTCTACACCGAAATCTTCATGTGGGTGGAGCGCAAGGTCGAAGGTGACCGCCTCGCACGCATTCGTCTTGATGAAGCTCCTTGGGGGGGGCGCAAGCTCCGCCTGAAGGCCACCAAGCATGTTCTCTGGATCCTGATTGCACTCTGGACGGGCTTCACTTTTATCGGCTATTTCGCTCCCATACGCGAGCTGTTTCTTGCCGTTTTCGCCGGTACCTTGGGTTTCTGGCAATGGTTCTGGATGTTTTTCTACGGCTTTGCTACGTGGGGCAATGCCGGCTTCATGCGTGAGCAGGTCTGCAAGTACATGTGCCCGTACGCACGCTTCCAGAGCGTGATGGTCGACCAGGACACGTATGTGGTCACCTACGACTATGTCCGGGGCGAACCGCGTGGGGGCCGCTCGCGGCGCATCGATCACCGCGAAGCCGGCATGGGCGATTGCGTGGATTGCAGCCTGTGTGTGCAGGTCTGTCCTACAGGCATCGATATCCGTGAAGGCATGCAGTACATGTGCATAGGCTGTGGTGCCTGTGTGGATGCCTGCGATACGGTTATGGACAAAATGGATTACCCGAGGGGGCTGATCCGCTACACCTCGGGCAATGCCATTAAAGAAGGCCTGACGCAGCCGCAGGTACGTAAACGGGTGCTGCGGCCGCGTACTCTCGTGTACATGGGCATACTGGCCGCGATATTCGTCGCTTTCATGGTGTCTCTGGCTACGCGTACAACTTTGCGGGTCGACGTGATTCGTGATCGCGGCGTGCTGGGCCGTGAAGTACCTGGGGGAATGATCGAGAACGTATATCGTCTGCAGATCATCAACACTTCGGAAGAAGCGCTTTCTCTGTCGCTGTCTGCTGCGGGCATCCCCGAGATCACAGTCACCACGGCTGATGGTTTCAGTTCAACAGTGCAGATTGATCCGGCGTCCAACCGCCTGGTTCCCATCGTCGTACAGGTGCCGGTGGGTCAGGCTGATCCTGGTTTGCATGACATCGAGTTCCGTGCTGATGCCCGTTCGGGCGAGGGCAGGGAAGTGCTTGTGGTCGAGCGTTCCAGTTTCTATGTGCCCAATTGACCACACTTCAGGGCACAATGGTCTGCAGGCCGGATTCCGTTCCCCACGGGTCTCGGTGTCCGGCGCTGTTGTGAAGAGTGGTTATGTCCCTGGCGGGGGACACGGCTGCGCTTTATGATGTTCAATCTTCAAATAGGCGTGTAACATGAAAAAAGTAGAGGAAGGGAAGCCGTGGTACCGCGAACCCTGGCCATGGATTCTGATGGCAGGGCCGGCATTGGCAATCGTGGGCTGCTGCATAACCATCTACCTTGCCTTCGCTAATTTCAGCGACCAGGAAATTCGAGACGGTGGGGTCAAGCGCGGGCTGGTGGTATCGAAGCCCTCCATTGAAGCTGAAGCCCACCATTGACTACGTAGGAGACCGTGCTATGAAGTGGCGTTCGCTGATGTGGATACTGTGGCCTTCCTTCCTGGCTGCAGCAATGATGACGTTCTTTGTGTTTGCGTTCATCGATCCGCTGGACATCGTGATCTTCGGGCACGTGCAGGCTAGCCGCATACAGGCCTATACGGTCGGTTTCTTCTTCTTCTGGGCCATGGCGGCCTTATCCAGCACCCTGACGCTCAATATAGCGCCCCGAGGGCAGGAATACGATGAGTTCGGCGAACCTATCAATTAGGCAGGGGTTGCCTGGGTTCATCCACAGTCAGTGCCTGACAACGCTCTCAGGGCCGGCATGTCAACGATGTGGACTTCGCGCTGGCGAATTTGCAGCAGGCCTTCACGGGCAAAGCGGGAAAATAGCCTGCTGACGGTTTCCAGGGTCAGGCCCAGGTAGTTGCCTATTTCTTCTCGGCTCATGCGTAGGACGAATTCGTACGGCGAATAGCCCAAGGTCGACAGCCGGTGCGAAAGGTTGAGCAAGAAGGCAGCCAGTCGTTGTTCTGAGCGCAAGGCTCCGAGCGACATGATCAGCATGTGAGAACGGTTGATTTCCTTGCTCATGAGCCGGCGGAACTGTTGCTGGAGCATGGGGATATGCAAGGAAAGCCTGTCCATGTCGTCAAGACGGATCACACAGACTTCACTGTCTTC